>JAKLLP010000361.1 GCA_023150055.1 Gammaproteobacteria bacterium
ATGCCGACGACAGCCTGAGCGACTGGCTGGTCAACGTCGGCTTCCAGATCGCGCTGGGCACGAAAACACCGCCTCCGGCGCCACAGGCGGCCGCCGCCCCGCCGCCCCCGCCGCCGCCGCCGCCGGCTCCGCCGCCGGACAGCGACGGTGATGGCGTGGTCGATGCCGATGACCTTTGCCCCGACACGCCCAAGGGCGATCGCGTCGGCAGGGAGGGCTGTTCCTGCGATGTCACGCGCCAGGTGCAGTTCGCGTTCGCCTCCGCCGAGCTCACCGACGAGGGCCGCCAGACCCTCGAGGAAGTGGCCGAGACGCTCACCCGCCTGAAGTTCGTTTCCGGCACGGTCACCGGCCACACGGACAGCGTGGGTCCGGAGGACTACAACCAGCGGCTCTCCGAGCGCCGCGCCCAGTCGGTGGTTGATTTCCTGGAGTCCAGGGGCATCGCGGTGGGACGGCTGACCGCGCGCGGTAAAGGCGAGAGCGATCCGATCGCCGACAACAACACCGCGGAGGGCCGGGCATTGAACCGCCGCGTGGTGCTCAGGCGCACCGACTGCGACGAGTAAGCCACCGGCCGCAGACGGTGTGGTGAACAAGGCCCCGGTCGCGCTCAGCGGCCGGGGCTTTTTTTTGGTCCTTCGCCCATGGGCGGGGATGCGAGTCTCACCCCGGCCGGAATCCCCGCGGATGGAAGAGGAACCGCAATGATGTGGCAGCGCGCTGATGGCGGTTCACCTGTGGTACGCCACACTGGCTGGACGCAGGGCTTAAGTTGTCACGGCGTATGAAATCCTCTACACCACGACAAAACTGGGGACAGTTATCGATTCCCGACCGAGCCCGGCTTCATGATCACCATTCGTGGAAATCGATGGCTGTCCCCCGTTCTGGTGGCGAGATCCAGGCCGAGCGGTGCTGCGAATGACGCCTCATGTGTTCCGATCGACCGCAGACGAGTGACCTCCCGCCGCAGGAGCGGCGAGGGGGCGACGACTGCGCCGTGGTCTTCGGTGCCGGTGGTGGCATCGGCGCAGCGCTGGTCGCCGCGTTGCGCGGCGATGCGCGCTACCCGCATGTCCTCGGCTACTCGCGTCGGGGCTCCCCGGCCGTCGATATCGCCAACGAGCCGAGCGTGGCGGCTGCGGCAGCCGATCTCCGGGCGGCCGGGCACGCGCCGCGCCTGGTGCTGGTCGCCACCGGGATCCTGCATGGGGAGGGCATTGCGCCGGAGAAATGCTGTCGTGACCTCGACCCCGCCGCCCTGGCCCGCTCCTTCGCGGTCAATGCCATCGGGCCGGCGCTCCTGATGAAGCACTTGCTGCCGCTGCTGCCTCGGACTGGCCGCGCGGTGTTCGCCGCGCTGTCGGCCCGGGTCGGCAGTATCGGCGACAACCGCCTCGGCGGCTGGTACGGCTACCGGGCCTCGAAGGCGGCGCTCAACCAGCTGGTGCGCACCGCGGCGATCGAGCTGCGGCGGTCCCATCCGGAGGCCATCTGTGTCGCACTGCACCCGGGTACCGTCGACACCCCGCTGTCGGCCCCGTTCGCCCGGGCCGGGCTCGAGATCCAGGCACCGGCACTGGCCGCCCGGCGCCTGTTGCAGGTGATCGATACGCTCACGCCGGCCGAGTCCGGCGCTTTCATTGATAATCGGGGTCAGTCCATACCGTGGTGAAAACCCGGTACCACCAGGGAGAGCTGCCATGGGACTTCTGGTCGATGGAGTCTGGCGAGACAACTGGTACGACACCGACAGCACCGGCGGGCGATTCGTCCGCAGCGAGTCGCAGTTCCGCCACCGCGTGAGTGCCGAACGCGGCGCCCGCTTCGCCCCCGAGAAGGGCCGCTATCACCTGTATGTTTCCCTCGCCTGTCCCTGGGCCCACCGCACGTTGATCTTGCGCAAACTCAAGGGGCTGGAGGACATGATCGACGTGTCGGTCGTGCATCCGCTGATGCTGGAGAACGGCTGGGAATTCGCCACCGGCATTGCCGGCGCAACCGGGGATCCGCTCTACGGTTTCCACAGGCTCTACGAGCTGTATCTCAAGGCGGACCCGCAGTACAGCGGGCGGGTGACCGTGCCGGTGCTGTGGGACAAGCACCATGAAACGATCGTCAGCAACGAGTCCGCCGAGATCATCAGGATGTTCGGCAGCGCCTTCGACGGTCTCGGCGCACTGCCCGGGGATTACTACCCGCCGGCGCTGCGTGCTGAAATCGACGCCCTCAACGAACGCGTCTATGACCGGGTGAACAACGGCGTGTACAAGGCGGGTTTTGCCACGACCCAGGAGGCGTACGCGGAAGCCGTCACCGCGTTGTTCGCTGAGCTGGAGGCGCTGGATCAGCGGCTCGGCCGGCAGCGCTACCTGCTGGGTGATCGGTTGACGGAGGCGGACTGGCGCCTGTTCACGACCCTGGTGCGCTTCGATGCCGTTTACGTCGGCCATTTCAAGTGCAATCTGAAGCGCATTGTGGATTTCGCGCAACTGCACGATTATCTGCGCGATCTTTACCAGGTGCCGGGCGTGGCCGGGACAGTGAATTTCGAGCACATCAAGCTGCACTACTACGGCAGCCACCGGACGATCAACCCCACCGGTATCGTGCCGCTTGGACCTGAAATCGACCTCGGGGCGCCGCACGGGCGCGAACGTCCGGGACAATCCGGCAGCATCGGGAACACCGCATGATCCAGGCCTATCGCTACGTCGAGAACCGGCTCGAACCCGTCGCGGCCGACGCGCTGGAAGCCGGGCACATCAGCGGTCTCGTCTGGATCGACCTGCAATCGCCCACCACCGACGAGAACCGCCTGGTCGAACGGCAGCTGTCCGTGTTGCTG
>JAKLLP010000362.1 GCA_023150055.1 Gammaproteobacteria bacterium
ACTAAGCAATCGTGCGACGCCTTGCCGGCAGCGCTTCCAGGCGCAGCGGCAGGCGGCGCAACCGCTCCCCGGTAGCGCGAAACACGGCGTTGGCCACCGCCGGCGCGATCGGCGGCGTGCCCGGCTCACCAACGCCACCGGGTTCGGCACCGGTGTCGACGATGTGCACATCGATCGCCGGCGCATCGCGCAGCGTCACCAGGCGGTAGTCGTGGAAATTGCTCTGCACGGCCCGGCCGTTCTCGATGCTGATCTCACCGTAGAGCGCAGCGCTCAGACCGAAAATGATGCCGCTTTCCATCTGCTGTCGGGGTTCACCGCGAGCCCGCAATCGATCGCGCAGGTCACCCGGTGCACCCGGATGCGCCGATCATGATCGAGCGAAATCTCGGCGACCTGCCCGACGACCGTGCCGAAGCCCTCGTGCAGGGCCATCCCCTGGTGGCGACCGGCGGGCGGCGAGCCCCAGCCGGAGTTTTGCAGCAGTGCGTCGAGCACGGCGAGGTGGCGCGGGTGGTTGCCGAGGAGCGACCGCCGATACTCGGCCGGATCGCGACCGGCGGCATGCGCAAGCTCGTCGATGAAGCTCTCGACGACGAACGCATTGTACGAGTGGCCGACCGAACGCCAGATGCCGATCGGCACACCGGGGTCGTAGTTGGTGACCTCGACAGCCACGTGATCGATCGCGTACGGCAGGGTGGCCGAGCCCTCGCGCGCCTGGAAGGGCCCGAGCGCCCAGTCGAAAAGGTCCCCGGCTGCCGCGCCGAGCCGGCGGGAAACCCCTCGCGGCACCCACTCCGGGAGCACCACGGGCAGCGCCACCGGCATCACGTGGCGGCTGAGCGAGGCGGCCACGAGGCGATGGCTCCAGGCCCGCGGCAGCCCGTCGCCACCGAGGCGGGCCTGGGTGCGGTGCACCGTGGCCTGGCGGAAATAGGCGTGACGAATATCGTCCTCACGCGTCCAGATGAGTTTCACCGGTCGCCGCACCGCACGGGCGATCTCGACCGCCTCGACCACGTAGTCCATGAGCGCACGCCGCCCGAAGCCGCCACCGCAGAACGTGCTGTGCACCGTCACCTGGTCACGGCCGAGACCGGTGAGCGCACAAACTGCCTCGCGCACCATGTCGGGACCCTGGCTCGGCGCCCAGACTTCCGCACTCGCCTCGGACAGCGCCACCGTGCAGTTCATCGGCTCCATGGTGGCGTGAGCCAGGTACGGAAATACGTACTCGGCCTCGAGCAACTGCCCGGCAGCGGCCAGCGCTGCATCCGGATCACCATCCTCGCGAACCCGGCGCCCCGTGCCTGCGGCGAGCAGTCGCCGCTGCTCGTCGTGGACTGCCGCCGTGCTGAGCCCCACGACGGGACCTGCGCTCCAGCTCGCCTGTACCGCATCGGCACCGCGCTTCGCGTGCCAGAAGGTCTCGCCCAGCACGGCGACGCCGGAAGAAATCTCGGCGACCTCGAGCACGCCCGGTAATGCCAGGGCAGCCGCGGCGTCGAAGCCCGCCAGCCGCGCGCCGAACTCGTGGGAGCGCACCAGCACCGCGGTTGCAAGTCCCGGCAGACCGACGTCGATGCCGAAGCGTGCGCTGCCGGTTATTTTTTCCGGAACATCCACGCGCGCGACGCGCGTGCCGATGTAGCGAAACTCGTGACGCGGCCGCAGTTCGACCGAGCGGGGCACCGGCACGAGTGCCGCGTCGGCGGCGAGCTGCGCGTAGGTGAATCGTGGCGTGCCCGCGGCGTCGACGACATTCCCGGCACCGTCCGTGCGCAATTCCCCGCGGCTGACACCGAGCCGCTTCGCGGCGGCCTCCAGCAACATCTGCCGGGCGGCGGCGCCGGTCTCACGCAGCAGCCGCCAGCGCATGCGGATCGACTTGCTCTCGGCGGTAACCTGGGTGGGATCCTGGAACAGCGGATGCACTGGCGCCAGGCGCGCCTCGATCCGCTCGGGCGGCACCTCGAGCTCCTCCGCCACCAGGGTGACGAAACCGGTCATGACGCCCTGGCCGAGTTCGGCCTTGTCGATCTGCAGGATGATCTCCCCGGAGGGTGTAATCTGCAGATAGGCATTGGGCTCGAGCACGCTCGCATCGGCCGCCAGCCGCGCGCGCGCAGGATCGGGACGCAGCCAGGCCAGGGCGAGACCGCCCCCGCCGAGCGCCACGGCGCCGATCAGAAGCCGCCGACGGTTCATCGATTCACCAGGGGATGGGCTTGCCGTCCACGTTCAGTGGCACACCCTTGTCCTCGATGTCGAGCGCGGCAACGAGCTTGTAGAGCCCGGCGGCGCTTTCCGCCGGGGTCAGCGACTTGCCCGTGTAGCCGGACTCGGCCAGCAGCTCGGTATCGACCACGCCGGGGGCAAGGATCGCGACCGTGACGCCCCGCGGGCGCAGGTCGTTGCGCAGCGCGCGGAAACCCATGTTGAGGGCCGATTTGCTCATCTGGTAATAGTAGAAACGCGACATACGCCCCATCAGCGTCAGCGAGCCGAGCCCGCTCGTCACCCCGATGATCTTCTTCTGCCCGCTCGCGGCCACGTGATCGGCGAAAATCTCGGAGAGCTTGAGCGGACCGTAGACATTGGTCTTCATCACCCGTTCGAACATCTCTTCATCGAGATTGCCGAGCTGCTGCAGCTCGTTGCCGACGTCAGCGCGGCTGCCGAGTATCGCGGCATTGTGGAACAGCACGTCGATCGGGATGCCCTCGTAGTCCTTGGCCAGCCGTTGCATGGCGGCGACATCGGTCACGTCGAGCGCCTCGATACGGATCTTGGGGTTGGCTTGCGCGAGCGCTTTGAGCTCGCTTGCGGTCGCGGGCTTGCGGCA
>JAKLLP010000363.1 GCA_023150055.1 Gammaproteobacteria bacterium
TTGCGTTGGGGTTGTGTGCAATGGCTGTGTTGTTGCGTCTCGGCTGTGATGTTGCAGGTCTCGTGCCATCGGCCCCGCGTTCGCGTTCCGGTTTGACAGAAGACCCCAAACTGACCCTGTTATGTGACACGAGTCACACGCCGGGGCGGCCGGTCGGGCGGGCGCGGGCCGGCGCCATCGACGGCGGGGATGGCGCATAGGCTGACTTTGTAAAGAATCCTGACGGTTACCCCGGGCAAGGATCGCGACGGGGATCACGAGCGGCGATTAATTCTGCTTTAAAGACAATGAGTTGAATGAGATCTGGGAGTGTCAGAAGAATCGACGCCCAGACCGGGAGCCGGGCTGCCCCGGACCACGCGCAGGTTCCTGCGGGGCCCACACAGGCCGCCCAGGAGAGGGGTCCCTCAGCACCGCCTTCGACCGACGCCTACAGACTTCTCAGGCGTTGAGGTCCGGAATGAGCTCGCTCTCCAGCTTCGTGATCATGTCCTTGAGGCGCAGCTTCTGCTTTTTCAGGCGGCTGACCCGCAACTGGTCGGTGTGGGGATTGCGGGTCAGCTCGGCGATGGCCACGTCAAGGTCGCGATGCTGGACACGGAGCTCCTTCAGGCGGATGCGTCCTCCGAAGGTGTCGGTATCAATATTGCTGGTACTCATCATGCTCGTCAGCCGAGCCCGGAGCAGGGCGCGGAAAGCGCACTCGTTTTTTGGTTCTCGCCCTGGGTTGCGCCCGTGGGCCCCACGCTATCCGCGTCAGCAGCGACTCGCCTGTAAGTATAAGCGCGTCACGTTCATCGCTATTCTAGACGAAAATCAGCCCGCGGGCGCCGCCTGGTCGTCGAGGTAGCCAGGCCAGTTCCGGCCGGGGTCCCCGAAGACCAGGAAATACGGGTTCAGGACACCCGGGCCGCTGTTGTAGCGCAGCGGGCGACCGTCGAGATCCGTGACTGCCCCCCCTGCGGCTTCCACCACCGCCTGGGCGGCGGCGGTATCCCACTCCGAGGTGGGTCCAAGCCGCGGGTACACGTCGGCCGCGCCTTCGGCCACCAGGCAGAGCTTGAGCGAACTGCCCATGGGAACCATCTGGTGAGGACCTATCCGGCGCAGAAATTCCGCCAGCGAGTCACCGCCGTGCGACCGGCTGCCCACGACCCTGACCGGAGCGGCAGCCGGCCGTGTGACGCGGATCGGGTGTGGCGATTCCGTGCCATCGCGCCGGAAGGCGCCGAGGCCGCGCCCGCCGTAGTAGTCGCGCCCCAGCGCCGGCACGTGCACGACGCCGAGGATCGGCTCGTGGCCCTCGATAAGGGCAATGTTCACGGTGAACTCGCCGTTGCGCTTGATGAATTCCTTGGTGCCGTCGAGGGGGTCCACCAGCCAGAATCGCGGCCAGTCCGCCCGCACCGCGAAGTCCACCGTGGCCGATTCTTCCGACCAGACCGGCACGCCGGGCGTCAGGCGCTCCAGCGCCGCCACGATCGCCCGGTGCGATGCGCGGTCGGCAGCGGTCAGCGGGGAACGGTCGTCCTTGGTCTCGACCGCGAAATCCGACTGGTAGACCTGCAGGATCTCGCTGCCGGCGGCGCGCGCGATGGCAATCACCCGGTCGAGCAGCTGCGACGCTTCGGTTGTCTTGTCCTGCCTCATGCCATCGATCCCCGCCAGGCTGCGATAGGCAGCGAGCGCGGTGACACGCTGCCGATACCTCGCGTTATCGATTTCGTACGACTAGTCATTGGCCTACCTGCGCTCGATGCCGCCTTAATGAATAGTACGGGCTAGAATCCCGGTCGCCGGTCGGTGTCCGGTGGCGGCGCAGTATAGACCATGGATAGAGCGGCTTTGGGGACGGCATCGGGCCTCTGGCAGGAGTGCTCCACGGTGCTTCTCGACATGGACGGCACGCTGCTCGACCTCGCGTTCGACAACTGGTTCTGGCACGAGGCGGTGCCCCGCTGCCTTGCGCGGGCGCGTGGCGCTGCGGCCGAGGAGGTGCGTGCGGAGTTGCTCGCGCAGTACGCGCGCAAGCAGGGCAGCCTCGACTGGTACTGTCTCGATTACTGGTCGAATCACCTCGGTTTCGACCTGCGGGCGCTGAAGGAGGCGAGCAGTCACCGCATCCGCTATCTGCCCGGCGCCCGTGAGTTCCTGCGCCGGGCGAGCGCCTCCGGCAGACGCATGGTGCTGGTGACCAATGCCCATGGCGACACCCTGCGGGTGAAACACGGTGTCAGCGGCCTTGCCGGCTTCTTCGAGCAATGCATTTCTTCGCATGAGTTCGGCATGCCGAAAGAATCCGCGGATTTCTGGCCGCAGCTTCGCGAGCGGTTGGGCTTCGATCCGGCATCGACCTTGTTCGTCGATGACAGCCCGCCCGTGCTCGATGCGGCAGCGGCGTTCGGGTTGCGCGCGGTGATCGCGGTCAGCAGGCCCGACAGCCGTCAGCCGCAGCGTGCGCCGGGACGGCACCGGGCGGTGGTGAGTGTCGGCGAACTGATCGGCTGAAGCGTCGCGTTCAGCGGGAGCGCTGGCGCTGGCGTTGGCCCTGCCGCCGTGGACCGCCACCGCCACCGCCGCTGCCACCGCGGCCCGAGCCGCCGCGAAAGCGCGGTCGACTGTCGCGCGGCGGGGGTATCGTCACCTCGGCGAGCAGCCCGGGGTCGACCTGTTCGACCGGTATCCGGTGGCCGATGTAGGCCTCGATCTCCGGCAGGTTGATCGCGTAGCTTTCGCAGGCAAAGCTGATGGCGTCGCCGCTCGCGCCTGCCCGGGCCGTGCGGCCAATGCGGTGCACGTAGTCTTCCGCGTCCTGCGGCAG
>JAKLLP010000364.1 GCA_023150055.1 Gammaproteobacteria bacterium
CGAGCGTCCCGCCCTCGGCCGTCACCTGCCGGCGGCCGGTGTAGGAAAGGAGCGGCGTCGGGATGAGCACCTGCACCGGCGGGCCCTCAGCGTTCCGCGATTTCCACCGAGTAGATTTCCGGCAGGTGGCGCGCGATGCAGGTCCAACGGCGACCCTCGTCGCGGCTCGCCCAGAGCTCCCCGCTGGTCGTGCCGAAGTACAGGCCCACGGTCGGCTGCGTGTCGTTCGTCATGGCCTGGCGCTTCACTGTCCACCACGCCTGCGCGCGCGGCATGCCCTCGTCCCGCCGCTGCCAGCTCTTCCCGGCGTTGCGGGTGACGTACACCGCAGGCCTGCCGGCCACTGCGACGCGTGGCCACACGAGCTGGCCGTCCATCGGCATCACCCAGGCGACGGCGTCGTCGCGCGGATGCACGACCATCGGGAAGCCGATGTCACCGGTCGCTTTTGGCATGTTGTCGCCGATGCGGATCCACTTCGTGGCGGGACGGTCGAGGCGGTAAATGCCGCAGTGGTTCTGCTGGTAGAGACGGTCGGGGTTGCTCGGGCACAGGCGCACGCAGTGCGGGTCGTGCGTGGCGATCATCGCAGGGTCGAAGCCCTCCACCACCGCGAGCCCATCGACGAGCGGCTTCCAGCTGTGGCCGGCGTCGTGCGACTCGTGCACGCCGCCGCCCGACATTGCCATGTACATGTGCTGCGGGTCGCGCGGATCGATATTGATCGAGTGCAGCTTCGGACCGTCCGGCGTGCCGTCCTGCTCCGTGCCCATCCACGCCCGGTACTGCGGGCTGTCGTGCAGGCCCGGCAGCAGGTGCCAGGTGTCGCCGGCGTCGTCGCTGCGGAACACCGCCTGCGGCGACGTGCCGGCGAACCAGGTGCCGGACTCGCTCGGGTGGCCGGGTTCCAGCCAGAACGTGTGCTTGACGGTGCGCGCGGGCAGGCCGTTCGCATCGAACCCGCCGCCCTCGACCTTCGGGAATGCGGGGGGCGCCTTTGCCTCCGTCCAGGTGCGGCCGCGATCGGTGGAGCGGAACAGCGTCGGGCCGAGATGCCCGGTGCTGGCTGCGGCGAGCACGGTGCGGCCGTCACGCGGGTCCTGCACGAGGTGGTTGATGATGTGACCGAGGAATCGTGGGCCAGTGACACGCCAGCGCCGCCTCGCAGCGTCGCCGTGGAAGAACCACGCGCCCTTGCGCGTGCCGACCAGTATCGAAATGACGCGTGCGCCGGCCCTCGAGCCCTGCCCGCGCCGCGCCGCCGCCGTGCCCGCCATGCGTTGACTCCCTCGTCCGGAGCAAGCTCACTCTAGCGCCGGTCCGGCGACGGCGCCACTCAACCAGGCGTCGACCCGGTCAACCAGGGCGCGACGAACTCCAGGCTGCGCGCCCACAGGCGCTCCGCTACCGCTGGATCGAGGTCGAGTGGCATGACGCGCCGGCCGTCGCGTCCCACGCGGATATAAAAGGCGCCGTTGCTCGTGGCGGCCGACGGGTCGGTCGCAAGGTAAAGTGGCACCAGCGCCCCGTCCGCCGGCGGACGCATGCCGGGACGCAATCGTTCATAGGCGCCGCCGGCGAAAAGTTCGTTGGTGTGGAAGAAATTCGTGTCGATGAGCCCGGGGCAGAGCGCGTTGCTGACCACGCCGCTGTGGGCGAGTTCAGCGGCCAGCTGCTGGCTGAAGAGCGCGTTCATGAGCTTGCTGTTGGCGTAAGCCTGCCAGCCGTCGAAGCGGCGTTCGAGCTGCAGATCGCCGAAATCGACCCGGCCACCGCCGAGCGCCGTGGAGGCCACGTTGACGATGCGCGCAGGGGCGTTCGCCCTGAGCGTGCGGAGCAGGTTGAGCGTGAGCAGGAACGGGGCAAGGTGGTTCACCGCGAAAGTCAGTTCGAAGCCATCGCGGCTGATCTGGCGGTGATCGGTGAGCAGTCCGGCGTTGTTGATGAGCACGTTGAGCCCGGGGAACTGCCCGCGCACCTGCTCAGCCAGACTCGCCACCTCGGCGAGGGAGGCGAAATCGGCGAGCGCGGGGTGCAGGGCCTTGTTGCCGGTGGCCGCGCGGAGTTCATCGAGCACGGCGGCGAGCTTCGCCGTGTTGCGGCCGTGCACGATGACGCTTTCGCCGCGTGCAGCGAGCGCCAGCGCCGTGGCCTTGCCGATGCCGTCGGTAGCGCCGGTGACGAGATAGACCTGTTGGTTCATTGAAACGAGAATCCGAGCGGGGGGCGGGCAGGCCTTTCTGCGGCCGGGTGGCTCGTCTATTCTTGCCCGGTAGCAGCCTGCGGTGAAAGGTGCCGGATGTACGCCCTCGCGGTGCTCATGCGGATTGCATCTGTCCGCGTCGACTGCTCGAAGGGCTGTTGGAGGCGCAGCGTATGCACCGTTGGGCTGCATCGGCACAGCCCGGGCCCGCAGCCGAGGCCCTGACATGCCCTCGAGAAAGGTTGTCGCGAGTATGGGACCCGATGATTCCTGCGGCTGCGGCGCAGCCGCCCGATGAGCGCTGCGACCGTTTCCCGCCTCGGCTGGCTCGCGCTGGTGCCGGCGAGCCTGTGCGCCGGCGCCGGTGCGCTCTTCGCTGCCGGCCGGCTGCCGCTGCTGATCACCCTGCCCTGGGTACCCGCTGCGGGTGCCGAGCTGACGCTGCATGTGGACGCCCTGGCGCTACTGTTTGTATTGCTGATCACGGGCATCGGTACGTTTGTTTTCGTCTACGCAGCCGGCTACTCGGCCGACGACCCGGGCAGGCGGCGCCTGTTCGCGCTGCTGCTGGTGTTCATGGTAGCGATGATCGGCTGCGTGAC
>JAKLLP010000365.1 GCA_023150055.1 Gammaproteobacteria bacterium
CGCCATCGACGCGGATTCAGTCCACCACCACGCAGCGCGCCGCTGGCTGGAACAGCAGCTCTCCGGAAGCGACTGGATCGGCTTGCCCTGGATCGTAATCCTGGCCTTTCTGCGCATCGTGACGCACCCGTCCATCATGCGCCGCCCGCTGGCTACCGATGATGCACTGGCCTACGTGGAAGACTGGCTGGCGAGGCCACGGATCCAGCTGGTGGGCCCGGAAGAACACCATTGGACGATCCTGTCCGCCCTGTTGCGGACGAACGGCACGGCCGGCAACCTGACCACCGACGCCCATCTTGCCGCGCTCGCGATCGAGCACGGGGCCACGGTGGCCTCCGCAGACAACGACTTCCGACGGTTTGCCGGCATCCGGTATCTCAACCCGCTCGGGTAGACGACAGCGACCGGGTCTTCGGTGCGGGGTCGACGTTTCCGAAGTTTTTCCTACTCGAGCGCCTCGACGCCGAGCGCCTCGAATTCCGCGCAGGACAACAGGTCGGAACCGCTCGCCGCGGGCAGTTGTCGTGCCAGCGCACGCAGCGCACTGCGCAGGCCCTCCTCCAGCACCGGATGATAGAAAGGCAGGCGCAGGAGTTCACGCACCGTCATGCGGCGATCGAGCGCCAGCGCCAGCAGGTGCGCCAGGTGCTCCCCGGCCGGCGCGCACATTTCAGCACCGAGCAGCCGCCCGTTGTCCCTGGTGGCGTATAGCCGCAGCAAGCCGCGATTGCGCTGCGCAGCGCGGGCACGGCCCTGGCGCACGAAGTCGATTTCGCCTTCGATGAAGGCGCCCTCGGCAAGTTCGTTGCGACGGCACCCCACCACCGCGATATTCGGCTCGGAGAAGACGATGGCGAGCGGGGTACGCCGCGCGTAGCAGGCGGGTTTCTCCCCGGCAGCGAGACGCAGCGCGTTGAGCCCCGCGATGTGGCCCTCGTCGGCGACCTCGTGCAGCAGCGGCCTGGCGCCATTCGCGTCGCCGGCCAGAAACACCGGCAGCTCGCCGACCTGCAGGGTGCCCGGGTCGAACGGCGGCAGGCCGCGCGCGTCGAGCGCGACCCCGAGGTTCTCGAGGCCGAGGCCAGCAAGGTCGGGACGACGGCCGAGCGCCGCGAGCACGGCGTCGACCCTTGCCCCCGCGGCGCCGGCCTGCACGCGGATGCCAACGCCATCGGCGACAACCTCGGCATCGGCCCCGAGATGCAGGTCGCACTCGTCGCCCAGCAGTTCGGCAGCGGCGGCGCTGACCCTGGCGTCGCTGAGGCCGCCAAGGTGGCCGCGGCCAAAAGCCGTGACCTCGACACCGAGGCGGGCGAGCGCCTGCGCCATCTCGATGCCGATGGCGCCAAGCCCGATCACGCCAATCCGCGCCGGCAGCGCCTCCTGCTCGAAGAGCGTGTCGGTGGTCATGATCCTCTCGCCCAGCGCCTGCCAGGCGGGCGGCACGACCGGGCTGGAACCGGTTGCCAGGACGATGGCCCGGGCGGAAATCACGTCACCGTTCACTTGCAACCGGTTCGCCCCAAGGAGCCGGGCGCGCGCGCGGATGGCACGCTCGCCGAGATCCTCGGTCGCCCGCAGCGTGCCCGCGACGAAGCCGTCGCGCAGCCGGCGCACGCGACGCATCACGGCGGGCAGGTCGACGGCGAGGGTGCCGGCGCCACGAATACCGAACTCGTCGAAGGCATGGCGCCGGTGATAGGCATTGGCCGCTTCGATCAACACCTTCGACGGCATGCAGCCGACGCGGGCACAGGTGGTGCCCCAGTGGCCGTCGTTGACCAGCAGGAAATTCTGCGTGCGCTTTTTCACTTCACGCAACGCGGCCAGGCCAGCGCTGCCGGCGCCCACGATGACGACGTCGTAAGTCGCGTTCACGCCCCCTCCCTGTCGGCTCTCTGCGCGAACCAGTGTAGTTTGCAGCAGGTCCCGGGTCGAAGTGTCAGCCAGCGGCCCGATAGCGTCGCCGCTGCGGGCGGGTCCCGCGAACCGCTGTCCCGAGCGGGTCGACCGCGTTCAGGAAGTCGAAACGCAGGAAATTCCGATCAGGGGTGTCCAGCAGCCTCTCGGACCTGGTCCAGAATCCGTCAGGCTGCTGGCGTGACGATCCCGGCGGCAACTGCCGGTCATAATTGGGTACCATTGAACATAACAACCCAACAAGAACAGGTGTGCGATGAGCCGTTCAGGCCTGGCCGCTCTCCTAATGTCGACAATGGGCTGCGCCGCCGCCGCGATCCCCGCGCCGGGCACCGAGCCGGCACCCGTCCCGGCACCCGGGCTGGACGCAGCGGTTGCGGCGCCGGCACCGACGGCCGCGATATCTTGCGAGTGGCGCATCGCCTTCCGTCCGCCCGCACGCCTTTACTACGGCTGCCGCTCCCCGGAGAGCCTCACGGCGTTTACGGACTGGATCGATCTCGACCCGGAGCGGCTTGGGGACCTGGCGAGCCTGGCGAAAGCCATGGCGGCCGGTGAGCCCCATGAGCCGATCGATCTCACGCTCCCCGCAACGGCCGCGCAGCCGCGGCAGGCGTCGCTTTGCGACCGTTACTGGCTGTGGGCGGACGACGAAGGCCCGCGGGCGCCCGCGATGACCCGCGCGCGAAAGATCGAACAGGCCTGTGCGCAGGAGCAGCAGGAGGCAGCGGCGCAATTGAGAACTACGTCACCGCCACCCCCGCCGGTGATTGAACAATAATAGGCGCATGCTCCTCAGCATCCCCGGTCATTCCGAGCTGCGCAAGGTCGTCGTGCTCAACCCCAAGGGCGGGTCGGGCAAGACCACGATCGCGGT
>JAKLLP010000366.1 GCA_023150055.1 Gammaproteobacteria bacterium
CGCAGATCGCCGTCACGAGGCGGGCGAGACCGTGATGAAAGGCGGCAAAGGTCGCCGGGTTGTGCAGGCCGGCGCGCCGCTCCACCTGGCCGTCGCCCAGCGCCGGGAAATAGCCCCGCTCGACGAGCTGGCGCAGATAGCGGCGCAGCTTCTCCTGCTGGTCCTCCGGCACCAGCGCGCGCAGTTCGGCATAGCGCTTCGTTCGCAAGGACACGCGCGCCGACGCGCGCTGCTCCTGCCACAGCGCCGCCCGCCGGGCGGCGCCGGCGCCCGCCGGGGGCTGTGTCTGCGCGGCCGCATGGTCGTTACCGAAAACGGCCGGATACACGAGGCCCGTCCCGGCGTCCTCGCTCCACAGCAGGTCCAGACCGGGTGGCAGTGCCGGCGTATGCCTGCCGAGGACGGCGCGCACCGCGGGCGGAACCGGCTGGCCGGCGCTCTGGCGGTAGATGCGCGCAGCCGGCGCGAGTTCTCGCGTCAGGTCGACCGGTACCGCGGGGTCCGGGTAGAAGGCTTCTGCGTCCGGCGGCTCGTCGACCAGCACACCGTGCTGGCGCAGGCTTCGCAGCAGCGTGGCATCGAGCTGCGCCAGGTCGGGGGCTGGTCGGCCCGCGCCGTAATGCTGCAGCAACCAGCGCGTCACGTCCGGTTCCTCGGCGAGGCCGAGCATGGCGTTGATCGCGGGTTGTCGATGCCGCCGGGCATAAAGCGCCAGCCGCAGGTCCATCTCCGGCGAGAGCCGCAGCGCGAGGCCCCCATCGGCTCGCTGCTCCGCCAGCACGATGCGCCCCTCGATCAGCCTTTGCAGCGTCGCGCCACCGGGGGGCGGGCTGATCTGTCGCTCGTCTGCGAGCCGACCCTGTTTCCACAGGACGAACTCGAGCACGCTGAGCAACCAGGGGGCGATCTCGGGGTGCTCGCCGAGATCGAACCGGGTGCGCCGATGGTCGCCCTCGAAGGCAACGGAGAAGTAGGCCTCCGTCACCAGCGTCGGATTCAGCCGGACCGCGGTCATTCGCGGCCGATGTGCCCGGCTTCGACGAGGCCGATGCCCCAGTGCCAGTGCTGGCCCGGTTCGAGTTCGGGGGTCGATACGCCGTCGGGGTCGATGATCTCCTCGCCACCGTAGCGCGCCTTGATCTCCAGCCAGGCAAGACCGACCCCTGCATCCGGCCCCCAGCGCTCGGGGAAGAGGCAGATGTCGTGAAATGCGATCAAGCCGTCCGGGTTTACGAAGCCGCTGTACATCTCGAAGTCCTGCAGGCAGCCGTCACGGGAGTGGTCACCATCGATGAACAGCAGGTCGATGCTGCGACCGTCGAGGATCGCCAGCAACCGGTCCCGCGTCGACTCGAGGTGAGAGTCTGCGGGAATGAAGTGAAAACGCTGGGTCGGCGGGCCGAAGGTGGCGAAGACTTCGCGTTCCGTCGCGGTCTGGCCGCCGCAATTGGCGGCACCCGGCAGGTCGATCCTGATCAGCGTGGCATCGCGGGCCGCAAGCTGGCTCAGGCAGTAGAGCATGCCGCCGCGGGCCGTACCAATTTCCACCACCAGCCGCGGCCGGCGGTCACGCACTCGGCGCAGGAAGTGCTCCAGTTCGTAGTCGTTCTGGATGGCCAGGATGAAATCCTTGGTGCGGTTGACGAGTTCGCCGATATCGACCGGGAGATGATCGTCGCACCAGCCGAGTTGCTGCAGCTTCTCGATGGTGGCTGCATGCGCGGTGCCGGGAGTGGCGCCTGCCATGAGCTCCCGGATCAGTGCCGCACTGTCGTCGTCGATCTGTATCCGCTGTGCTCGCCAGGAGTGATACAGCAGCCACGGCGCGCGGTACGGGTTGGTTGCCGGTGTGGGCAGGCCCGCACGCATGGCGTCGCCGAAGGACTCGTTGCCCACCTGCACGAGGAGCTCCGTGTTGGCGCGGTACTCGTTGAATTTATCGGTGCGCACCAGGCGCAGGTTGCCGAACATGGGGTGAATTTCGTCGCCTCGGTGTTGGCGGGGCAGTATAAGCCAGCCCCGCAGGCTACCTGCCTGCCGCGTGGCGGGCGCGGCCGCTGCCGGATTGGGGTAGGCTGCATGGCCCGGGCGCTGATGGAAGCGAATTCGGGGGCTGCGACGGGGGGTTATGTATAACGAGTACCTCAAGGCAATCGGGCAGTTTCCAGGCGTATTCACGGCGGAGGAATGCCGACGCCTGGTCGAGCTGCCCCTGGTCGCCGTGGATGCAGGTGTCCAGTCCGAGCACGACTCGCAGGGGCATGTCGACTACCAGTCACGACGCACCCGGGAGCGGCCCGTGCCGCCCGACCCGCCGTATATGTGGATCTACCAGCGGCTCGCCGCAGTCGTGCGGGAAGCCAACGAGAAGGCCTATCGCTTCCGGCTCGATGACTTCATGACGGTCACGGTGCTCGAGTATTCCCCGGACGGCTACTTCGACTGGCACCTCGATATCGGCTCCGGTGTGTTCGCGGCGCGCAAGCTGAGCCTGGTCACGTTTCTGACGCCCCCGGAGGACTACGAAGGCGGCGAGTTGCGCTTCATGGATGGCGGGGCGCCGCTGCGGCTTGCCCAGGGCACGACCGTGATCTTTCCCTCTTACCTCATGCACAAGGTGGAGCCGGTGACGCGCGGCAACCGCCATACCCTGGTGTCGTGGGTGCACGGGCCGAGCTTTTCCTGACGGCGGTCGCAGCGGCCGAACTGGAGCCACGGACCTAGCCCGCACTATTCATGAAGGATCGCGGATGATGCCGGTTTGTGGCGAGTGCAGCGCGTGGCCCTGGAGCCCGAA
>JAKLLP010000367.1 GCA_023150055.1 Gammaproteobacteria bacterium
CGCTCGGGCGGGTGCCGGTGACCAGGCCCTCGTCGAGCCAGCCGCGCAGCCAGCGGGCGAGCGCGGCGGGGGCATCGTGCTCGGCGATCTGCCCAGCCTCGATCAGTGCCACGGCGGCGTCGCCGAAGGCCAGTCCGCCGCGCAGTGCATCGAGCGCCAGTTCCTCGCCCGCCGCGAGTGGCCGGTAGAGCACATCGAGTGCGGGGCGCCAGATGATCCACGCGGTGCGGCTCGCCGGCGCCGGCAGCCTGGCGCACTGTCCCGACGCGTTCAGTTCCTTCCACGCGGCGACCACGTCGAAACGCAGGTCGAGGCGCCGCAATGTCGGATGAAACCGGAGTCGGAGGCCGGGCCACTGCTCGGGCGGTATGCGGCCGAGCACGTCTGCGCCGAGCGCCGGCGCCGCGGCCGCATCGAAGGCCTCGCCCACCTGCCACTCCAGCGCGGCGAGTTCGGCGAGGTAGGCCTCCGCCGCGAAGGGCGGGGTGGTTCGCAGGAACTCCGGCAGGTGTCGGCCCGCCCAGCGAATCGAGAAGTGCTCCGAGGGGTGGGCCAGCACGTAGCGTCGGACGAGGTCGCTGAAGGCGCTTTCGCCGAGCAATGCGCGTAACGCCGGATACTCGGCGCCGAGCGCTTCGGCATGACGCAGCAGCAGGGCCTCGGCGTACACCTGTGCCCCGGCCGTGCCGACGATTTCGTCGGGATGAGCGGCCGCGCGCTGCAACACGTAGGCCTGGAACTGCGCCTGCAGTCGGGCGAGCGGCAGTCCCGATCCGGTTGCCGTGCTCATGCGGCCTCCTGCCAGGCGCGCGCCGCGACCTGCCTGACGGTGTCCAGTTCCGCGACCAGCGCCTCGAGGGCGGGCAGCTCGCTGTCGCGCTCGATCATGGCGGGAACCGGTCCGAAGCGGTGGGCGGCGGCCGCATAGAGATCGAGGACCGGTGCGATGATGGCCCGGTCGTGGGTGTCGATGATGACGTCGCCGCGGTCGAAGTGCCCGGCGAGATGGATCTGCCGCACCCGCTCCACCGGCAGCTGGTCGAGAAAGGTCCGCGGGTCGAAACCGTGGTTGCGGGCGTTGACGTAGACGTTGTTGACGTCGAGCAGGATGTGACAGTCCGCCTGCTCGGCGACCGCGCGCAGGAACTCCCACTCGGGCATCGTCGAGTGATCGTAGGTGATGTAGCTCGAGACATTCTCGAGCAGGATGCGCTGGCCGAGATATTCCTGTACCCGAGCGACCCGCGAGACCACGTGCGCCAGCGCCTCCTCCGTGAAGGGCAGCGGCATCAGGTCGTGCAGGTTCAGGCCATCGGTGCCGGTCCAGCAGAGGTGGTCCGAGATCCACGCGGCATCTATGCGGCGGGCCAGGGCGCGAACGCGGCCTAGGTAGCCGAAATCCAGCGGCGCCGCGGAGCCGATGGACAGCGACACCCCGTGCATCACCATCGGAAAGTGCTGGCGGATGCGCTCGAGGAAATGCAGCGGTTTGCCGCCATCGACGAGGTAGTTCTCGGTGAGGATCTCCAGCCAGTCGACAGCGGCCGGCGGCGCCTCGAGGATCGCGTGGTAGTGCTCGCGTCTCAGCCCGAGGCCGAAGCCCTGGAGCGGCGAGCTGGTTGCGGCGGTCGTGCGGGTCATCGTGTGGATTCCGGAAGAGGGGGAACGGCCGGACCTGCAGCGCAGGTCCGGCCGGCCTGCGCTAACTGCGGATCTCGCCTTCCTTCGCTTCGCAGTCGGCCTGGCTGGTCACGATGTATCCCGTGCCCTTGCAGCTGTTCTGCCCCTGGCAGGCGTTCTTGGCGCCGGCGCAGGCGCTTTGGCCCTTGCAGGCATTGACGCCGTAACACTTCACTTTGGCTTCCTCGGCGCCCTTGGCCTCGTCGCCGGCGTGGACTGCGCCCGAGACGAACAACAGCGCGGTTGCGGCCGCCAGCGCGGCACCGGAAATCCTGGGCTTGTGGCTCATGGTCGATGTCTCCTGTAGTAAATGAAGGTCTGTGCCCCGAGGTCGCAAGGCCGAGCCGTAAGGCGGTGGCCGAGTCGACCGGTCAGCCGTTGGTCGGGCGCCGACCGGAATCCTTACAGGGCAGTGGGAGACGCTGTATCGCCGCGGAGGGGGCTTTCGAAGAGCGCTGCGGCCCGGGACAGCCTCCGCCGGGAGGAAGGGCGGTTCTCATCACGCGGGGCACTGAATTTCGGTGCCCACCTTCGCTCAGCGTCCTGCCGCCGATCGGCGATGACCCGAGGAAAAGCGCGCTACCGCGGTCCCTGCCGCCGGGGTGCCCTGCCCGAGCGCAGTCCGGCGCAGGCCCGGTGCAGGAACCGGGCCTGGCGCTCGAAATTGCGGCAGGCCGAGCACATCAGCAGGTGCACGCGCACCTGCAGCCGTTCCGTCCAGGAAAGGCTCTCGTCGAGGGATCGCGACACGAGTACGGAAGTGTCACGGCAGGATTTCATGGTCGGGATTCCCTTTCCTCGCTCGCAAACCAGCGCTGGTCCAGGCACTGGCGCAGGCGCAACCGGGCCCGGTGCATCAGGACCCAGTAGTTAGACCGCGTGAGCGTCAGCTCCTTACAGACTTCATCGGCTTCCATCCCGACCAGTTCCCTGAGGATGAACGCCTTGCCGGCCAGTCCGGGCACGGCCTGCACGCAGGCCTCGAGCACGACCCAGAATCCCTCCTGCTCGAGCGAGCGCTCGGGATCGTCCCAGGCGCCCGGCTGCGACATCCAGCTGCCGTCGTTGCGAAACAGCCGGTCGAGCAGGTCCTCGTCGGCGCCATCGCCCGCGG
>JAKLLP010000368.1 GCA_023150055.1 Gammaproteobacteria bacterium
GGCAGTGTCGTCGGCGGATTCCGCGCGGCGGTAGCGGGGTCAAACCAAGTCCGTTATCCTTTGCGGCCTTGATTATAGGGCAGCACGCGACGCATCCGTGGTCGGAATGCGTGGCGCTGAATCGTGGGCAGATATTGAGCGACCAGCGCTGGGACTTTCGCCGCTTCGACGATGTCGATCCGGAGGAAACGCGGGAGTGGCTCGAGTCGATCGAGTCCGTGCTGCGCACGAATGGCGCGGAACGCGCGCATTACCTGCTCAACCACATGATCGATCACGCGCGCCGCTCCGGCGCCTACCTGCCGTACAGCCCCAACACCGCCTACCTCAACACGATCCCGGTCGCGCAGCAGCCCGAGTATCCCGGTGATCGCGCGCTCGAACGCCGTCTCGAGGCGTATATCCGCTGGAACGCGCTGGCCATGGTGATCCGGGCGAACAAGCTGAGCAGCGAGTACGGCGGCCACCTCGCGACCTACGCCTCGTCGGCGACGCTCTACGAGGTCGGGTTCCATCATTTCTGGCGCGCGGCGAGCGAGGAGCATGCCGGCGACCTCGTGTTCATCCAGGGCCATTCCTCCCCCGGTATCTATGCCCGCGCATTCCTCGAAGGACGCCTGAGCGAGGAGCAGCTCGCCCATTTCCGTCGCGAGGTGGGCGGCAAGGGACTGTCGTCGTATCCGCATCCGTGGCTGATGCGGGACTTCTGGCAGTTCCCCACGGTGTCGATGGGCCTCGGGCCGATGATGGCGATTTTCCAGGCGCGGTTTCTGCGCTACCTGGAACATCGCGGCATCATGCCGGACTCCGACCGCAAGGTCTGGTGCTTCCTTGGCGACGGCGAAATGGACGAGCCGGAGTCGCTCGGCGCCATCACCATGCCGGTGCGCGAGAGGCTCGACAACCTCGTCTTCGTCATCAACTGCAACCTGCAGCGGCTCGACGGCCCGGTGCGCGGCAACGGCAAGATCATCCAGGAGCTGGAGGCGGCCTTCGGCGGTGCCGGCTGGAACGTCATCAAGGTGCTGTGGGGGTCGCGCTGGGACCCCCTGCTCGCTGCCGATCAGAAGGGGCTGCTCCGCCGGGTCATGGAGGAGTCCGTCGACGGGGAATACCAGGCCTGCAAGGCCTTCGGCGGCGCCTACACGCGCGAGCACTTCTTCGGCAAGTATCCCGAGCTCAGGGAAATGGTGGCCAACATGTCCGACGAGGACATCTGGCGGCTGAACCGCGGTGGCCACGACTTCGTGAAGGTCTTCGCGGCCTACGATCGCGCGGTCAAGCACACCGGCAGCCCCACGGTCATCCTCGCCAAGACGGTCAAGGGTTTCGGCATGGGCGCCTCGGGCGAGAGCCGCATGACGGCGCACCAGACCAAGAAGCTCGACGTGGAGGACCTCAAGGCTTTCCGCGATCGTTTCAGCCTGCCGGTGTCCGACGCGGAGATCGACTCGGTGCCGTTCCTCAAGCCGCCGGAGGACAGCGCTGAACTGCGCTACCTGCACGAGCGGCGCAAGCATCTCGGCGGCTACCTGCCGGCGCGACAGGTCCGCGCGCAGCCGCTCGAGGTGCCGGGCCTCGAGACCTTCAAGCAGGAGCTGGAGGGTTCGGGGGAACGGGAGATCTCCACGACCATGGCCTTCGTGCGGGTCCTGACGCGGCTCATCCGCGACCCGGACATATCTATTCCTCGGTCGGGCAGCTCTACCGGCCGCAGGATGCCGACCAGATCAGCTACTACCGGGAGGACAGGAAGGGACAGATCCTGCAGGAGGGCATCAACGAGGCGGGCGCGTTCTGCTCGTGGCTCGCCGCCGGCACCAGTTACGCCAACAACGGCGTGAACATGATCCCCTTCTATATTTATTACTCGATGTTCGGCTTCCAGCGCGTCGGGGACTTCGTCTGGGCCGCCGGCGACATGCAGGCGCGCGGCTTCCTGATCGGCGGCACCGCCGGACGCACGACGCTCGCGGGCGAGGGCCTGCAGCACCAGGACGGGCACAGCCCTATCCTCGCATCGACGGTGCCGAACTGCGTCGCCTACGACCCGGCCTTCGGCTACGAAGTCGCCGTCATCGTGCAGGACGGGTTGCGGCGCATGTACCAGGACGGCGAGCGGGTGTTCTATTACGTCACCTGCATGAACGAGAACTACGTGCAGCCGCCGATGCCGCCGGGGGTCAAGGACGGCATCCTGCGCGGCATGTACCCGCTGCAGGTCGGCAGTCCCGGCCGGCTGCGGGTGCAGCTGCTCGGCTCCGGCACCATACTTCGCGAGGTGATCGCGGCGGCGGAGATGCTGGAGCGCGACTTCCGCATCCCGGCGGATGTCTGGAGTGTCACCAGCTATTCGGAGCTGCGCCGGGAAGGGCTCGATTGCGAGCGCTGGAACCGGCTGCATCCCGGTGACAAGCCCCGCCAGTCCTACGTGCAGCGCGCGCTCGGCAGCCAGGCAGGCCCCTTCGTGGCGGCAACGGACTACATGCGCATCGTGCCCGACCAGATCCGCCCCTGGGTGCCGGGGCGCTTTGTCACGCTCGGCACGGACGGCTACGGGCGCAGCGATTCGCGCGCCGCGCTCCGGGAGCATTTCGAGGTCGGTCACCGGCATATCGTGGTGGCAGCGCTCAAGGCGCTCGCGGACGACGGCGAAATCGAGCTCGCGGTCGTCGAAGAAGCCCTTGCCACGCTGGGCATCGATACCGAACGGCCCAACCCGGTGACGCTTTAGTGTCCTGTCCCGCAAATAACTTGCTACCCATGACCGCCCTTGCGGCGGGGGACTGCGCC
>JAKLLP010000369.1 GCA_023150055.1 Gammaproteobacteria bacterium
GCGTCGAGCAGGAACTGGCCAGTGCAAATGAATGAAGAAGAATCGGCGGCGCTGCTCGGGCGGCTGCTGGCCGGGGAGTTCCCCGACGAGCGCGGCCGCTACGGACCCTTCGGTGGCTGTTACGCGCCGGAGACCCTCATGCCCGCGCTCCGCCGGTTGGCGGGCGACGCGCGTCGCATCCTGCACGATGCCGCGTTCAGCGCGGAACTCGGCCGCGAGCTGCGCGAGTGGGTCGGGCGGCCGACGCCGCTCACGCCGGCACCGCAGCTCGGCCGCAACTGGGGCGCGCAGGTGTATCTCAAGCGCGAGGATCTCGCCCACACCGGGGCGCACAAGATCAACAACGCGCTCGGCCAGGCGCTGCTCGCGCGCGAACTCGGTGCGCGGCGCGTCATCGCCGAGACCGGCGCCGGCCAGCACGGCGTGGCGACCGCGGCGGCCTGCGCGCGCGTCGGCATACCGTGCGTGGTGTACATGGGCGCGGTGGACGTGCGGCGCCAGGCGCCGAACGTGGATCGCATGTACCAGCTCGGCGCCAGGGTGGTGCCCGTCGAGAGCGGCGACCAGACCCTGCGCGCAGCCATCGACGAGGCCTTTCGTGACTGGGTATCCGACCCGCAGGGCAGCTATTACCTGCTCGGCTCGGCTGTCGGCCCGCACCCCTATCCCTGGCTGGTGCGCGAGCTGCAGTCCGTGATCGGCCGCGAGGCGCGCGCGCAGTTCATCGCGGCAACCGGGGGTCTGCCGGATGCGGTCTTCGCCTGCGTGGGTGGTGGTTCCAATTCGATCGGGATGTTCCACCCGTTCCTCGGCGATGCGACGGTTGCGCTGGTCGGCGTCGAGGCCGGTGGCCGCGGTGCGGGCCTCGGCGAGCATTCCGCGACCCTCGGCCGGGGCAAGCCGGGTGTATTGCACGGCAGTTACTCGCTGCTGCTCCAGGATGACGACGGCCAGGTCCAGGAGACGCACTCGATTTCCGCCGGGCTCGATTATCCGGGCGTCGGTCCCGAGCATGCGCTGCTGCAGGCGATCGGCCGTGTGCGCTACGTGGCGGCGAGCGACGACGAGGCGCTGGAGGCGCTGCGCGAGTGTTGCGCGAGCGAGGGCATCCTGCCGGCGCTGGAATCCGCCCACGCCTTTGCCGGCGCGCGCCGCTGGGTTCGCGACCACCCCGGGCGGCGCATCCTGATCGGTCTTTCCGGCCGCGGCGACAAGGATATGCCGACGCTGTCAAAGGTCCGGCAGAGTGAGGCCGACACCGGCAACCGGCACTAGCCCGGAACGACATTGATCCCCCGGAGGCGGGAGTCTCGGGGCAAGGCGAATATCGTGGAGCGACTTCGCCGACCGCCCGCCGCAAGGGCGGTCATGGGTGACAGGGTAGTTGCAAGACGCTAGCTGCAAAGCTGCTCGAGGAAGCAAAGATGGCCAAAGCCGTACCGCACGACCGTATCACCGACAGCATCCGCCGTGCCGCCGTGGAACGCGGGGTCGCGCTCGTGCCGTATATCACGGCCGGATACCCGGAGCGCGCCAGGTTCACGACGACGCTGCGCGTCATCGCCGAGGTCGCCGACGTGGTGGAAGTGGGCGTGCCATTCAGCGACCCGATGGCCGACGGCGTCACCATCCAGCGCGCGAGCCGTGCCGCCATTGCTAGCGGTGTCACGTTGCGCTGGATCCTGTCCGAGCTGAAAAGGCTGGGCGAGCTGCCCGCGCCGGTCGTGCTGATGAGTTACCTCAATCCGCTGCTCGCCTTCGGGTACGAGGCGCTCGCCGATGCCGCGTTCGAGGCGCGGGTCGGTGGCTTCATTGTCCCGGATCTGCCGCTCGAAGAGAGCGAGGACCTCGCTGCCCGGCTCGACGCCCGTGGTCTCGCGCTGGTGAGGCTGGTCACGCCGGCCACGCCGGAGGGGCGCATGCGGGCGCTCTGCGAGGCGAGCCGCGGCTTCGTGTACGCGGTGACGGTCACCGGCACGACTGGCGGAGCGCGCGCGCTGCCGGCCGATGTCACGGGTTATCTCGACGCTGTCCGCGCGGTGTCCGGTCTGCCGGTCTGCGCGGGCTTCGGCGTGCGCAGCGCCGAGCAGGTGCGGCTGCTGAGCGGTCACGCCGATGGGGTCGTCGTCGGCTCGGCGTTGGTCGAAGCGCTCGAAGCCGGGCAGGACCCCGTGCGTTTCCTGACGGACCTGCGCAGCGCCCGGCACTGAGCGCGACGCGCGGGTCTACCGCGCCGGCCTTGGACAGGTGGCCCTGAGGCGCCAGGAGTCGCGCAGGCGCCGGAAATAATTTTTCTGCAGCGAGGCGCATCCGCGCGCGTGGTCCAGCTCGAATATGTCCACATGGACCCGGAAGTTGTCACCCTGGCGCCACGTACTTGCAAAACCGGTGAAACATTGGCCCGGCACGCTTGGAGCTGACGAATGAAAACGCCCGTGGAGGAAACTTATATGACCTCGATCGACCTCGATACCGACCTCGAGCAGCTCATGCGCCGCTGGCATCATCTCACCGAGCTGAGCACCGCCACCTGGGCCGAGTACCAGGCGTTGCGTGATGTGCTCCCCGCCTCCGATCGGCGTGTCACGCTCACCCGCAGTCGCTGGCTGGCCGCCGAGCGGGAGCGGCGGGCGGTCATGCAGACGGTCGAGCGCCTGGAAGAATCCGCCTAGCCCGCACTATTCATAAAGGATCGCGGATGATGCCGGTTTGTGGCGAGTGCAGCGCGTGGCCCTGGAGCCCGAATCATAGCCGTAGCTAT
>JAKLLP010000036.1 GCA_023150055.1 Gammaproteobacteria bacterium
ATCGGGCAGGAGGCGCCGGCCGGGATTCGCGGCTCGGTGCTCGGGCTGTTCAACCTGTGCGGCTCGGTGGGCGTGCTGTGCATCTCGCTCACCGCCGGCTACGTCTTCGACCACTGGATGCCGGGCGCCCCCTTCGTGGTGGTCGGCTGCGCCAACCTGGTCTTGTTCCTGGTGGCGTTGTGGGTCAGGCGGCGGGACGGCTATCGGTCGCCGGGTTAGCCCGCAGTATTCCTCGAGCGTCTATTCGAGCCAGGTCGTGACCTCGGCAGTGCCGGCCCGTCCGCGCGGGAGGTGGTTCAACGCCGAGCTGCTCGCGGGGGGGCCGCCGACGCTGGTCGAACTCGAGGCGCTGCTCGGGAGAGATGACCCCCCGGTGCTATTGCGCGGGTGGCAGGCGCGAGTAGTCGGGAACCTTGCTGCCGTAACTCCCGGCCTCCAGCAGGCACAGGTGGCCTTGGGCCTCCAGCACGCGGTACAGGTCGTGCACGCCGCGGCGCAGATCGATACTCGTGATGTCAGGCACCTCGGCAAGGACTCGGCGGTAGACCTCCGACAGCGGCGTGACGCCGTCCATCAGGCTGAAGAGCACGCGATTGGCCGGATTGCCGGCCACCGTGGCCGTGCCGCTGCGGCCGGAGAAGGTCACCGACCTGCCGGGAGCCAGCGCCGCGCCGATCTCGCGGTGACGACCCTGCGCCTGGCCCATGAGGATGAGCGCGTTGTTCTCGTCCCCGATCGATGCGACCCGGGTTTCGCCGGGCCGGCCGGCGTAGAACTCGTGGCTGTTGATGTCGCTCGTCATCAGCTCGGCGATGGCCTGGCGTGGGCGTTGGCCCAGCCCGTCGAGGTGCGCGACCGTGCCGGGGTCACGCACGTGCGTGCGCGGGTCGTAGTCGCTGGCACGGTCCGTGAACGCGATGACCTCGAGCCCGGCCGAGTCCATCAGCGCATGAATGTCGGGGACGCTGAAGCAGCGGTCCTGGCCGTGCAGGAGCAGGTCCTGCAGTCCCGCGTCGCCGAGTCCGTCCGGCGAGATCTCGTAACGCCAGAAATCGAGGTCGCGGTGAAAGGAATGGGTCGGCGGTAGCGCCGCCAGCAATGCCCGCGTCAGGCGCAGCTTGTCCTGCAGGTTCGCATCGGGTGGCAGGTAGCCGCGCAACAATTCCTGCATGTCGTACACGGAGCGGCGGCCATAGCGGCCGTACAGCATGAGCAACATCGCGCCGCCGGGACGAAGCGCGCCGGCCAGTAATCGCAGACCGGCTTCGGTCGACTCGAGGTGGTGCAGCACCCCGGTGCAGTTGATGTAGTCGAAGGAGCCGAGCCCGAGCCGCGGCAGGTTCATGAGCGAATCGCGCACCCAGCTGATGCCGTCGAGTCCGCGCATGCGGGCCCGTTCCTGCGCAATGGCGAGCGATGCAGCGGAGAAATCCAGGTGCACGATCTCTGCGCCGAAGCCACGCAGTTGCTCGGCGAGGTAAATGGTGCTGTCGCCCGTGCCACCGCCGGCGACCAGCACGCGGAACCCGTCGCGAAAGTCGCGCGCGCCGCGGTAGCAGCGATGGTTCAGCAACAGGAGATGGTCGGCGGTGCGCTGAATGAGTCGATGCCGCTCGTCCGCCGGGTCGCGCGGCGGGTAGGGAAGGGCCTCGTACTGCGCGCGGATTTCGGGCAGGTGATCGGGGTTGCCGCGTGGATCGGTCATGATGGACAGGAGCGTATTCGCGGTTCAAACGCCGGAGAGTTCCTGCCGGAACGGGGAGAACGCCGCGCTGGTATCCGCGTAGCCGACCCCGGCGAGCAGGATCTTCTCCTCCATGCCTATTTTCCCTGCCGGGGCGGCGCCGGCGTACGCTCCCGCGCGAAGGTCTCCCACGTCGCCATGTTGGGCTCCACCCACTCGGTCGGCGCGTGCAGCCACTTCGGGTAGTGCTGCTCGGTATACGAGAGCACGTGCGGCGGCAGCTGTTCGACGCCGTCGAGCGAGAACACGTTGGTGATGCCCACGATGCCGCCCGGCCGGTTGTCCATGAGCATCCACGGGTGCCAGGGCGCGATCTTCTGCCAGGCGCCGGTGTAGTGGGCCTTCGGCAGGTCGGGATCGTTGAGGTCGGCGAGACTCGCGTGGATCTGGAAATACTCGCTGGTGCGGTACCACTCGCCGAAGTGCTCGCGTGGCCATTTTTCCGGTGGCAGCGGCGAGGGCCAGCGGGTGTTCACCGCGAAGGACACCACCGCGCGATCGCCGAAGATGTCCCAGGGCAGGATGAAGGGAAACTCCACGGTCTCGATGCCCTCCGCCTCGGTGCCGAAGCGCTGCGTAAAACTCGGCGCGTAGTGGGAATTGACCGGGTCGTTGTGGGTATGAAAGACCTCCACGGTCTCGCCGGTGAGCGGGTTCGTCCACTCCTCGAGGATGCGGTCTTCTTTCAGGTCGAGGTAATAGACCACCTCGCGATGCAGGTTCTGGTAGCGGCCGTCGGGGAGTTTGGTCACGCGGCTCATGCCGAAGCCCTGGATGCGGAACAGCGGCCGGATCACCTCCTGCGGATGAACGTCCGCGTACTGGGTGCCGGTGAAATAGCCGCAGGTTTCCACCCCGTCCTCGAGGCTGGAGACGAGCTTCACCCAGGCGGTCAGGTTGTCCTCCGCCCTCCTGAAATCGAGGCCGAGCGATTGACGTGCAGCCGGCGCCTCCCCCGCGCCTTGCCCCGGCCCCGGTGCGCAGGCCCCCAGCCCCACCGCCCCGGCCAGGCTGCCGAGGCCCATGAGCGCCGACCGGCGCGTGACCGGCGATCTCGCGACGCCATGCAGATTCGCGATCAGCCGCTCGCTATCGATACCCTGGAACATGCTGCGCCCCCCTTTGTGTCGGCCGCCCGCGGGCCGATGCCAACATTATCACCGCCCGATCGTGGCCGTGGGCGAGCGGCGGTCAGGGCCAGCGCGGCACGGCCTCCCCGGTGAGCCTGATACCGTCACCGGGCGACCGGCCGCTGCCGCCCCATGCGGAGCGGCTCTCGCTCGACCTGCCGTTCGGCGCGGTCGATGCGATCTTCATGCGCGCCGGCGCAGCGGGATCCGGCCCGGCGCCAGCCGTCCTCTTTGCCCACGGCAACGCGGAGTTGATCGAGTACAACCTGCTGCCGTTCGAGCCGTGGCGCGCCGCCGGCTACCACGTGCTGCTGGTGGAGTATCCCGGCTACGGGCGATCCGCCGGATCGCCGTCACAGGCGACTTTGGACGCCGCGTGGCTGGCGGCATTCGACTGGCTCGTCGCGCGGCCCGAAGTCGATCCGGCCCGCGTGGTCGCGATCGGCCGCTCGCTCGGCTCGGGGCCGACGCTCGCACTGGCGGCCACACGGCCGGTGGCGGCGGTGGTGCTGCAGTCGGCGTTCGCTTCGACGACGCTGTTCGCCCACGAGCGCCTGGTGCCGGGGTTCCTGGTCCGCGACCGCTGGGACAACATCGCGGCCATCCGGCGTTTCGGCCGGCCGGTGCTGGCCGGGCACGGGCGCCGTGACGAGGTCATCCCCGCCCGCCACGGCGAGCGCATCGCCACGCTGCCGAACGTGACCTTCGACTGGTACGACTGCGGCCACAATGACTGCCCTTATTTCGACGATGCCTACCGGGTGCGTGTGCTCGCCTTCCTCGCCGAGCGCGGCATCGCGCCCCAGACTGCGCCGTCACTTCCCGGCCGGGGCTGACCCGGACCGGTTCCCGGCCGCCGCGGCCACCTGCCGGACGGCGCTGGTCGTCGCGCCGTGCACGACCGGCGTCGTGCGCAATCTCATTCGCTAAGACCGCTTGCCCGGCCCATAATTGCGGTGCCGAACCCCGCCCGGCATCTCCCGGTCGCTGGCTTCGCGACATCTTTCCAGGACGACCGATGAGACCTGCAGGAAAAGGCGCGCGCCTTACGGAAGGGCCGATCGCCCGCAACATCTTCTCGCTGATGCTGCCGATGATGCTCGGCATGATCGCCATCGTGGTCAACAATCTCGCCGGCGCTTTCTTCATCGCGCGGGTGAGCACCGAGCAGCTCGCGGCCGTGAGCTTCACCTTCCCGGTGAGCTTCATCGTCGGCGCCATCGCCATAGCGCTCGGGACGGGCACCTCCTCGATCGCCTCGCGCCTGTTCGGCGCGGGCAAGCGCGAGGAGGTTCGCCGCATCACCGGCCATGCCATGGCGCTCGGGCTCGCCAGCGCGCTCGTGGTCACGGTCGTCGGGCTGCTGACCATCGACCCCGTGTTCCGCCTGCTCGGCGCGGACGAGAACACGCTGCCGCTGATCCACCGCTACATGCAGATCTACTATTGGGGCGGCATATTCCTCGTGGCGCCGATGATTGCGAACTCGGTGCTGCGCGCCGCGGGAGACGCGCGCCGGCCCGCGATGATCATGACGACCGCGGCGGTGCTGAACATCATCATCGACCCCATCCTCATCTTCGGCCTGTTCGGCTTCCCCCGCATGGAGATCGAGGGCGCGGCGCTCGGCGCGGTCATATCGAACGCGCTCACGCTGTGTGCCTCCGTGTACTTCGTCATGCACAAGGAACGGCTGGTCAGCCTGCGCCACTTCGAGCCGGAGCTGATGAGCGATTCCTGGCGGCGCATCCTGCATATCGGCGTGCCCACGCTCACCAGCAGTCTCGCCGCGCCGCTCACCACGGCTTTCATCACCTACCAGGTGGCCCGCTACGGCCATGACGCGGTCGCCGGTTTCGGCATGGCCGCGCGCGTCGAGGGCCTGACCCTGATGGCGATGATGGCGCTGTCCGCCGCGATGACCCCCTTCACCGGGCAGAATTTCGGGGCCGGACGGCTCGACCGCGTCCGTGAAGGCGTGAATTTCGCCTACCGTTTCTCGCTCTTTTACGGCATCGGCATCTCGATCGCGCTGTTCCTGGGCGGTGGCCTGCTCGCCGATGCCTTCGGGCTCGAGGCGGGCGCACGCGACGCCGCGCTGCTACAGATGCACATCGTGCCGGTGAGCTACATGGCGCTCGGCTGCTCGATGACGGTCAATGGCGCGTTGAACGCGCTCGGCCGGCCGATGATCGCCATGTTCGTATCGCTGTCCCGGACCATCATGGTCTACGCTCCGCTCGCGTGGGTCCTGTCCCACTTCTTCGGCCTGGTCGGCATATTCATCGCGGCAGCATCGGCGAATTTCGTGGCCGGGGGCATCGGCGCGGGGTGGTTTCGCCTCGTATTTAACGAAACGCGGGCCGACCACGAGACCCGTACCGCAAGCCAGCAGGCCTGAGAACCGCGACCGCCGCCACAGACCTCGGGGCCGCCTCCGCGCTACCATCGGACACGCATGGAAAACCGGCGTAACTATTACCGCGTACTGCAGGTGCAGCCGGGCGCACCGGTGGAGATCATCCGCGCCAGTTACCGCACGCTGATGCAGCGACTGAGGGTCCACCCCGACCTCGGGGGCGACCACTGGAACGCCACCGTCATCAACGAGGCCTATGCCGTGCTGACGGACCCGGCAAGGCGCGCGAGCTACGACCGGGATTTCATGGCCGAATTGCGCCGCTCACCGACAGCGGCCATTACGCAGTCTGCCGCGCCTGCCGGCCGGGCCCGGGCAGCGCCGAGACGCTGTCCTTTCTGCCGCCGGTCCGCTCGTCCAGGAGCCGATCATGAGCCCGACGCGCTGTGCGCCGGCTGCGGCAGCCCGCTGCATCGCGCGACGATGCGCTGGAGCCCTGATCACGGCCAACGCGCCATCGAACGCCTGCCCCGTCATCACCCGCTGCAGATCTACACGTCGTGGCCACCGCCACAGGGTTACGCCGGCGAGTCGCGCGATGTCTCGCTGAACGGCATAAGTTTCGTCACCACGGAGTTGCTGGTGCCGCAGACGATCGTGAAACTCGACTGCGAGATCTGCAAGGCCGTCGCCGAAGTGGCTCACATCCGGGTGGAGGACGACGGGGGCGACGGTCTGTGGCTGGCCGGGGCGCGGTTCCTGACCGTGCTCTTCCCGCGGACGCGCGGCGCTTTTTTCTGCGGCCACGCCTGACTCAGCCGGCCGATTCCATCTCCCGCAGCGCTTCGAGGGTGGCCGTCACGGCGCGATCCTGGTGCTCCCCTCGCGTGATCGACGGCTCCCAGTCCTCCACGTAGCCGCCGCCGACAAAATCGCCGAAGTACATGTGGATGCCCCCGGGAATGGGCACCCAGCGACTCGCTGACGGGAACAGGTGGCGATTGGCGGCGAAAGCGGCCGGCGGGGCGCCGTCAGGCGTCGCGCGATGGATGTGCCAGACCGGACGCGGAAATTCTGCGAGGCTCTCGTTCGGCGGCGGGTAGGAATCCCAGATGATCAGCCCCTGCACGTCCTCGGGATGCCGATGCACGAAACTGGCCGCCATGGCGCCGCCGAGCGAATGCCCGATGATGGCCCAGCGCGACACCTGCCGGTAAGCGGCCTGCGCATCGGCAGCGCGATCGGGCGCCAGGAAAGCAAACTCGAGCGGCATCGAAACCCCGACCACGAAATAGCCCGCTGCTGCCAGCCGGCGCAGCACGGGCGCATATCCACGCAGGTCGGAACTCGCACCCGGATAAAACACCACCCCGAGGCGCGGCTCCTGCAACGTTGGGCGGAACACGAGAAATTGGCCATCCTCGACGACGGTCACAGTCGAGTCGCTCGATAGCGCCGCCAGCGCCGCCGGCCCCGGGTCGGCATGGCGGCTGTTACCCCACGCCCACAGGGCCACCCAGCCGAGCGCGGCCAGCACCACGACCCCGACCCCGAAATACTTCAGCGCACGCCTCATCGGGAACCGTCCTTCCTGCTGGATTTGCAGCGCAGCAACCCATGAATCCGTTGCGCCGCCGGGTGCGAAGACCCTTGAAGTTTCGCCCCAAGCCCAGACGTTACAAATTGCTACAAAGTGTTACGGCGATGAAAGGAAACCGCAACAGGAGATGATTAACCTGAAATCGTGGAAGTTGGTAGCGGAACAGGGAGAGCAGACATGAACAATCCGAGCAACCTGAGCATCTTCGACCGAATCGAAGGCTTCACCATCGCGCTGGTCTCGCTGATGTTCCCGGTGCTTACGATGTCGGGTCTCCTGTAAGACGTAGCGCACAACCAGATTTTAGAGACGGAGGCCGGACAGGCGTTGTAACCCCCCTACCGGGTTGAGATCCCCCCCCTTCCCCCCTAAGCGCAACCCGGCACAACGCCTGCTCCGGCTGACGATGACCAAGCCCCGCGAAAGCGGGGCTTTTTTTTGGCGCTGCGCCCATTGGCGGGGATGCCGGCCGACGTGAGATCGGCACCGTGCTACCAGGGCTGGCGGGGGCGAGCAAGGCTTGCGCGTCTCCCTCAGAACCCGTTACCGAAGCCATGGCGCCAACCGTGCTGTCGAGGTGGCGGCGGCAGGGATGCCGCCGCTCCGCGCCCCCTTCCAAAACGGCACAGTGCCAATGCTTCCCGGTACCGCGGCTATTGAGGCGTCAGGGATGACGAGTGGCGCGGACACCCGGTGCCCCGAGGACGCCCCGGAAGAACAGTGAGCGGTGGCGGGCACCGCCCTTGAGTGCAGCGGTCAACGGAGCGCTGCCGAGGCTGATCCCGCAGGGCCAGCCGGCGGCCCGACCCGGGGACCGGCCGAGTTCCTGCCCGCCGATTGCAATGCCATCCCCGCAGATGGGAGAAGAACCAAAAAATGGACGCTGGCCGGTAGCGGCCAGCGTCCCTGGTCCTCCAGGACTCGGCGGGCGCATGCTCTTCGGCGCCGCCAGCAAGATGCTCGACGAGCTGCGCGGGGTGTTGAAGAAGTCGAGCTGCGTCAGCGGCGAGCCTGTTACGACAACGAATCCTGCGACTTTGCAAAGTCCACTATCGTTTCGGGCGCCCAGCAATGGCTTTGCAGGCGCTGCACCAGTTCCGCGCGCGATTGCACATCGAGCTTCCGGTAGATATGACGAAGGTGCGTCCTGACGGTCGACAGCGACACGGACAGCGCGGCGGCGATCTCCGCAGGCCTGCGGCCGGCGGCGAGTTGGCGGCCGATTCGCGCTTCGGCGGAGGTCAGCGTGAAGGCGTGCGTCAGGTAGGTCTCGTCGGGCAGCGGTCGGGCCAGGGTGTCGGTGATGGTCACCACCAGTCGCCGACCGGGTGCGGCGAGCGAGAGCGTGCCCGCGACGCTCACCGCGCTCAACGACACCGTGTAGGGCGGCGCATGAGAGGGCCGGTTAACCTGCAGGCTGCGGGAGAGGAGTTCGCCGCCGTGCCCGAGGGCATCGAGGGCATGGTCGAGCGCGATGCGCATCACCGGATCCGCCGCAACCAGGTGCTCTCCGTCCTGCCTCAGTCCGTCGTTCGCCTGCAGGAGGCGGCGGCCCTCGGCGTTGGCGAGCAGAATGCTGCCGTCGCAGTCGAGCACGATGAACCCGTACGGCAGGCGGTCGAGGATCTCGCCCGTCATCGCCGTGCGGGTGCGTGATTCGTCCAGAGCTGTCCGCATTTTCAGCGATTCGGCGAAGTGAGGCAGCAGGCGCCGGGCGGTGTCACGCCGTGGCGGCGGATCGGCGTCCGGGGTTGCGGACCAGCCCACAGCCAGAACGTAGCGGCAGGCCCCGTCGGCCAGCAAGAGCGCAGCACCGAACGGCTGCTCGCCGCAGCTACCTTCGAAGCCGGGCAGATATTCCGGGGTGGGCACCGCCTGCGCAGATCGATGCGGGGTCACGCGGCGCAGGTTCGCGAGAAGGGCCGCGCCCACTTCCGGCATCGGCATGTCGCTGGCCTGGCAGGCGACGGCGAGCAGCGTGTCGTTCGCGGGACTCTGTGCCAGACGCGCCAGCGCCACCCAGGCACAGCCGACGGCCGCCCGAAGGAGCCGGCAGGCATCGGGAAGACCGTCGTGCCGGGTCGTCGACCGGTGGATCTCGAGCGCGATCGCCAGGAGATCGCGCGAATCCGCCAGGGCGGGCATAACGTGATCATGGGCGTTTCGGCCGTTGATCCGGCCTTTCCGCAAGCGTGGTATTAGGCGCATTAGAGACAAGTCCTGACGCGTTGCTCCGGGGTAGAGGCTGCACGACCAGGGGCAGGAGTTCTGTCAGGTACATGACACAACGGGCCAATCTGGCTACGCTGCCGGCGAAATTTTCTGGCTGACCGCCCGGCGTTCGCCGCAGCAATTCATGGCGGGATTTCGACGATAATCGCCGCGTGACATTGCCCCGTTTCCGCGGCCGGCAGCGGAGCCGGGACCCATGCGGGTCTCGGCGCGATCCCTCTGGCGAGGTGGAATGGTGACAGGGCAGCAGCAGCCGGCCTTGCACGGGTGGCCGCAGGCATCCTGTGCGCCCCGGGCCTGCGCCCGACCCGGATGCCGTGATCACCCGCAAGGCAACGTACATTTTTCATGACGGTCAGACCTGACGAGAACGGAAGCGGTGCCGAGGCAGGCATACCCAGCGAGCAAGCCGGTTGGGCCCTGCAGGATGCGCGCTGGGCCGAGAGGAACGGGCTGCCCGAACGGGCCTTGGCCGCCTACGCGACGGTGGTCGGGCTGTGTCCGGGCCACGTCGAAGCCCATCGCGGCATGGCGAAGCTGCTGCTCGATCTCGACAGGACCGAAGAAGCGCTCGGCGCGGCCCGCAATGCGCTCGCCCTCAGCCCCCACGATGCGCTGGCGCATGCCGCGGTGGGGGAGGCGTTTCTGCGCCTCGGGCAGGGATCGCAGGCTATTCCCCACCTGGCCCGTGCGCTGGAGGAAAAACCGGAGTTGCACGCACTGCGGGAGCAGCTCGCCGGGATCCTGCTGGATGCAGGCCGCAACGAAGAGGCCGTCGCGCTCTTTGCGGGAGTCGGAGCACGCTTCGCAGGCGACCTGGCATTCCTGGTGGCCATGGCGGCGACCTACCGTCGCTCCGGCAACGGCGCGCTTGCCGAACGCGCCTACCTCGAGCTGCTCGATCTCGATCCGCAGCGCGAGGCCACCTACAGCGACCTCGTGCAACTGTACATGGATCACGCCCTCTACAGTAAGGCGCGGGACATCGTCAGCAGGGCCTTGCGGATCAACCCGGATCGGCCCGTTCTCTGGAACATGCTTGGCCTGGCTCAGACCAGTCTTGGCCTCGTGAGAGAGTCGCTGGAATCTTTCCGCACGGTGCTCGACCTGGCACCGAATCTGGTCGTCAGCCATTCGAACCTGTTGCTCAACATGCATTATTCGACCGACACCGGGGTGGAGGAGATCGCCGCCGAGCACCGGCGCTGGGGCCGTATGCACGCGCCACCCGCGCTGGCCGCCCGCAGCTTCCGCAACGACCCGGATCCGGGACGCCCCGTTCGCATCGGCTATGTCTCGGCGGACTTCCGGCTTCACCCCGTGGCATTTTTCTTCGAAGCGCTGCTGGACCACCGGGATCGGGATGCCTTCGAGGTGTTCTGCTATGGGCAAGCGCTCCGGCCGGACTTTGTCACGCAGCGGATCCGGGAAAAGTCCGACCGATATCGGGACATCGCCGACATGCCCGACCGCCAGCTCGCCGACCTCGTGCTGGCGGACGGCATCGATATCCTCGTGGACCTCGGCGGGCATGCCGGCTCCTCGCGAATCACGTTGCTCGGCTACAAGCCCGCGCCGGTGCAGGTGAGCTACTGCGGCTACCCGGACACGACGGGTATCGAGGCCGTGGACTACCGGATCACCGACGCGCTCGCCGACCCGGCCGGTGTCGAGGACCTCTACACCGAGACGCTGTGCCGGCTGCCCACCAGTTTCCTCTGCTACCGGCCGCCGCAGCCGCTGCCAGAACTGCGTCCGCCACCTTCGCAGTCGGGCCGGCCGGTGACCTTCGGATCGTTCAACCGTGAGTGCAAGTTATCGCGGGAGACCTACGACATGTGGAGCCGGATCCTGCTCGCCGTGCCGGAGTCCCCGCTGATTCTCAAGTCCTTCGCCGGCGGTGATCCGGAAGCGCGCCGGTTGCAACTCGCCGAGTTCGCGAGCCGCGGCGTCGCGCCCGAACGCATCCAGTGCGTCGGGTTCATCGCCGACCACTTGAACCACCTCGGCGGCTATCGCAACGTCGATGTCGCGCTGGACGCCTACCCCTACCACGGCACGACGACGACGCTGGATGCGCTGCTCATGAGCGTCCCCGTCATCACGCTTGCCGGCTATAACCATGCAAGCCGCGTCGGCGTCAGCCTGCTGACGCAGCTGGGAGCCCAGGACCTCATCGCCCGGTCCGCGGAGGAGTACGTCGCCGTGGCTGTCGACCTGGCCAGGTCACCCGGGCGAATCCTCGATCTACACGGCACTCTGCGCGAGCGCTTGCTCGCCAGTCCGTTGTGCGACGGCCGAGGATTCATGCGCGAGTATGAATATGCGCTGCGGGGGATGTGGTGCAACTGGTGCCGGCGCCAGGGCGCGAAGCTCACCGACGCGCAGCGGGCCATGGCAGACTTCGATTTCTCGCCGCTGCTGAACCAGGCGCGAGACACCTGACGACCTC
>JAKLLP010000370.1 GCA_023150055.1 Gammaproteobacteria bacterium
TTCTTAGGCATTGGGCACCTGCTCCCTCGCGGCTGCCGCGGCCGCCCCGCCGCCACTCTTCCAGCCGATCGCAAATCCATTCGGGTAACGCATGTCGACGTACTCCACCTCGCCGGCCAACGGGGTGAGCGTGCTGTCGAGGACGGCAAAGAAACGCTGTATCCGCGCCTCGACGCTGTCGGCGCCAAGCCGCACGGCCAGCCCCGTATTGGTGCGAAACTCCCAGGCGCCGCGCTCATCGAGCCTCACGGCCACCGCTGCCATGCCGCGGTGCTCGAGCAGTTCCTGCAGCCGGAAGTAACGCGCCGTGACCTGCGTCTCGGTGCCAGCCGGGCCGTGCAGCCGCGGAAGCTCGGCGGGGATATGCTCGGCCTCCGCGAGAAACAATTCACCGGCGGAGTTGAGCAGCCCCCGCTCGTCCCAGCAGGCGACCGCTTCTTCTTCCTTGATGCGCACCTCCAGGCTGCCCGGCCACCTGCGCCGGATCTCCGCGCTCGCCACCCAGGGCAACGCCACCAGTTCCCTGCGGGTCGCGTCGAGGTCGATGTCGACGAATCCGGCGCGGGCATGCGGCTCCACGAGCGCCTCGATCTGCATCGGAGAGACCCGCTTGAAGGCCCCGGCGATGCTGATGGTGGTAATCGGCCGGTTCAGCAGCGAGACCGCGGCGAGGTAGGCGGCGACGGCAAAGGTCGCCGCTCCCGCCGCAACGGCAATGATCCCCCAGTTGACGACAGGCCAGCGCAGCGGCGCCCGCTCCGCGCGACGGCGGTTGCGTCTACTGCGCATGAGCACCCTCCCTGTCGAGCGGCGGAAAACTCGTCTCGAGCACGCGCCAGACCAGCTCGTCGAAGCCGATTCCGGCGGCGGCGGCAGCCATCGGCACGAGGCTGTGGCTGGTCATGCCGGGCGTGGTGTTCACCTCGAGCACCCTGGGAACATCGTCCGCCCCTGCCATCAGGTCGACCCGCCCCCAGCCGCTGGCGCCGACCGCGTCGAACGCGCGCATGGCCACCGCGGCGAAACGCTCCTCGGTCTCCCGTGCCAGGCCGCAGGGGCAGTGGTAGCGGGTGTCGTCGCTGAAGTACTTGGCCTGGTAGTCGTAAAAGACGGCCGGGGTCTCGACCCGGATCATGGGCAGTGCGCGATCGTGGAGGATCGCCACCGTGAACTCGGCCCCGTCGATCCATTCCTCTGCCAGCACCTCGGCACCGAACCGCGCAGCGGCGGCAAACGCGTGCGGCAGGTCCTCGGCACGCTGCACCTTCGCCATGCCGATGCTCGAGCCCTCGCAGGCCGGCTTGATGATGAGCGGCAGGCCGAGCGCGGCAATCGCCTCGTCGAAATCCTCCGCGCCGGCCAGCACGCGGAATTCCGGGGTGGGCACGCCGCTCGCCACGAAGAGCTGCTTGCTGCGCAGCTTGTCCATCGCGATCGCCGCGCCCATCACCCCGCTGCCAGTGAACGGCAGGCCGAGGCAGGTGAGCAAGCCCTGCATCGTGCCATCCTCGCCGCCCCGGCCGTGGAGCGCGAGCCAGACGCGGTCGAAGCGGCCCTGCTGCAGGCTGCCCGGAAAATCCGCCGACGGATCGATGCGCTGCGCGTCCACACCCGAGCGCAGGAGGGCCTGGTGGACGGCCGCGCCCGTCAGCAGCGAGATCTCGCGTTCCGACGAGGTGCCGCCGAGCAGGACGGCGACCTTGCCGAAGCGGGCCGGATCGGCGATCCGCGGAAAGCGCAGCGCGCTCATGGCGCCCCCTCCGCCGGCTCGCCGAGCAAATGCACCTCGGGGATCAGGCGCACGCCGTGCTGACGCTCGACCGTGTCCTGCACATGGCGAATGAGCGCCTCGATATCCGCGGCACTGGCCCCGCCGGCGTTGATGATGAAGTTGGCGTGTTTCCCGGACACCTGCGCGTTGCCGATCCGCGTACCCTTCAGGCCCGCCGCCTCGATCAGCCGGCCGGCAAAGTCTCCCGGCGGATTGCGGAACACCGACCCGCAGCTCGGCATCCCGAGCGGTTGCCTGGCCTGGCGCTCCTGGATCAGCGAGCGCACGTCCTCGAGGCTGGTCGGCCGCTTCGGGTCGAACTGGAAGCGCGCCGACAGGAACCACTCGCCCCGGGGTCCGCACACCTCGCGGTAGCCGACCTGGTATTCGCCCGGCTTGCGCCGCCTGACCTCGCCACGACGATTGACCACCTCCACCTCGGTCACGTATTGCCAGGTCTCGCCGCCGAAAGCACCCGCATTCATCGTCAACGCGCCGCCGACGGTGCCGGGAATACCCGCGAAGAATGCCGCGGGGCCGACCTGCCAGCGCGCACAGTGACGCGCGAGCACGGTGCACGGGACCCCCGCCTCGGCCTCGACCAGGCCCGCGCCGAGATCGCGCAGGTGCTCGAGGCAACCCGCGGTGACGATGACCGCGCCACGCACCCCGCCGTCGCGCACCAGCAGGTTGCTGCCGAGCCCCAGCCAGTGCACGGGCTGCGCCGGATCGAGGCGACGCAGAAAATCCACGAGTTCCTCGCGCGAACGCGGCTTGAAGTAGATGTCGGCAGGCCCGCCGACACGCCACGACGTGTGCCGGGCCATGGGCTCGCCATAAGAGATCCTTGCTTTCTCCGGTGCCGCCATGACTGCTCCCGCCTGCGCCCTCACGATGTCCGCCTCAGGCCGGGGCGCCGCGCAAACGAGGAAGGCAGCCTCTGCGCGGCAGCGCCGATGTCGCCGGC
>JAKLLP010000371.1 GCA_023150055.1 Gammaproteobacteria bacterium
GGCGGGCTTCGCGACCCAGGCGCTGCACCAGCCCTTGGCGGAAACGACCTTGCCGGGGAAGGCATTGCAGGGAATCCACGCACCGGTCGAGCCGGCGGGAACCTGTGCGCAATTGGCGCAGTTCGAGCCTGCCTTGAACGTCGGCACCTTGGCGACGTCGACCTTCGCCGCATCCTCGACATACATCAGTGCCTTGGCCACGGGGTCGTTCACGTCGAGCTTCGGCTTGTCCTGGGCGACGGCGGTGCGCCCGGCGAGAACCGCCGCAACCGGCACCGCGACCGCGGCGGCACCTACGAAATTCCTTCGTGTCATCGTCTTGTCAGTCATCTTGAAGTCCCTTGCAAGTAAGAATCAGCGACAGTTGAAGCTCACGGGTCGCGGCATGGCCGCCGGAGCCGCGCGCATGCTATCACCGGCACCGACCCGGATCATCCGTAGTTCCACGTCGTAGCGTGGCGCACTCCGCCCGCATCGGGCCGACCGGGGCCGGCGCGGCCGGGTCGCACCCGTCCGGCGAAAATGCCGGTGGTTACAAAATGTTACAAAGGGTTACAAAGGTTTACAGGGCCCGCCGGCCAACGCGGCCCCCCGATTTTCCCCTGAATTTTCGCGTGTTCGGGCGCCGGGCAGCCCGCGGCGCGGCGGCGGGAACTGCTGCGCACCCCTGACGCGGCGCGGCCGGCCATGGCGCAGGGACGCGCCAGCGCCTAAATTATCGGTCCGATACAGTCCTGCCGAAGATTTGAGTCCCGGCGCTCGCCAACATCGACGGGACCAGGAAACAAGCCATGGATGTGAAGACCCTCTGCCTGGGGCTGCTGTCCCTCGAAGACGCCTGCGGCTATGAGCTGAAAAAGCGCTGCGAAGCGCGCTTCCAGCATTTCTTCTCGGCCGGCTACGGCTCGATCTACCCCGCCCTCGCGGAGCTGGCGGAAGCCGGCCTGGTCGAGGACCGGGCGGCGGCCGGGGACGGGCGTGCCGACCGCAAGGTGTACCGGATCACCGCGGCAGGACGCGAGCATTTCCGCCGCTCCCTGCACACCATGACGCCACAGCACAAACTGCGCTCGGAGTTCCTCGCGATGCTCTACTTCGCCGACCTGCTGGACACCGAGCGGCTGAACACGGTCGTCGATGAGCGCCTGCAGGAACTGCGTCGCACCGAGTCCCATATCGCCGGCGTCGAGCGCGAACTCGGCCGGGACGCTCCCGCCGGCGCCCGGTTCGTCGCCGGCTTCGGCGTGGCGCTCGCCCGCGTGGCCGCCGACTACATCGAAGAACATCGCCACCTGCTGTTGGAGCGCAGCCCGGCGCGCCAACCGGAGAAGGCTGCGGCGCCGGCGCGCGCTGCGCGACGACCGCTGGACCTGACTGGAAGCCTGCCATGAGCATCGGAGAACGCCTGTATTCACGCCCCTGGCTGATGGCCGGGCTCGTCACCGCGACGGTGCTGCTGTGGCTCGCCTCGGGTTTGATCGGCGAGCGCAAGCATGACGACGAAGCGGCCGGCGGCAGCATCTCGACGCAGTCGGACATGACGCGCGTCCAGGTCGCTGCCCAGCAGGCGCAGTTGATCACCCGCTACATCAGCGTTTTCGGTCGCACGGCTCCGGCCCGGGTCGTGGAAATCAAGACCGAGACCAACGGCCGCGTCGAGAGCCTCGGCGCGGCGCGCGGCAAACAGGTGTCCCGGGGCACCGTCTTGCTCAAGCTCGACCTGCGCGACCGCCAGGCGCGACTGCAGGAAGCCGAGGCGAGCGTCGCCCAGCACCAGACCGCCTACGAGGGACAGCTGGAACTGAAGGCGCAGGGCTACGTCTCGGAGACCCAGATCGCGGAGACGCTCGCCAAGCTCGAAGCGGCGAAAGCGGAACTGACCCGCGCGCGGCTCGATCTCGATTACATGACCATCCGCGCGCCCTTCGACGGTGTCATCCTGGAGCGGCTGGTCGAGGAAGGCGATTTCGTGCGCGCCGGCGACCCGGTGCTGACGTTCGTCGACAACACGAAGCTCATCGTCACGGCCAGCATCGCCGAACAGGACGCCGGCTACGTCTCGGTCGGAAGCTCGGCGCTGGCGAAGCTCGTGACCGGCGAGGAAGCGCGCGGCCAGATCCGCTATCTCGCGCCGGTGGCCGACGAGTCGACCCGCACCTTCTCGGTGGAACTCGAACTGGAGAATGCCGACGGGCGCCTGCCGGCCGGCGTGACCGCCGAAATGGAGATCCCCGCCGGCGACATGCTCGCCCACAAGGTATCCCCGGCCATCCTCTCGCTGGCCGCCGACGGCCGGATCGGGGTCATGACGGTCGATGCCGGAAACGAGGTGGTCTTCAACGAGATCGAGATCGCCCGCTCCGCGCCCGATGGAGTCTGGATCACCGGCCTCCCGCAAGCGGCCAACATCATCGTCGTCGGCCAGGGCTACGTCTCGGCCGGCCAGCAGGTCGAACCGGTCTTCTCCGACCGGGACACCGCGCTCGCGGCCGATCGGCTGCGCGAAGGCTCGCTGCAGTGAATGCGCTGATCGACATGTGCGTCGCGCGCAGCCGCGCGGTGGTCGTGGCGTTGCTCGTGATCCTGTTCGCCGGAGTGGCGACCTACCGGGCCATGCCGAAGGAGATGGAGCCCGACATCGAGTTCCCCTACGTCAGCGTCGAGGTCATTCTCGAAGGGGTCTCCGCCGAGGACGCCGAGCGGCTGCTTGTCAGGCCGCTCGAGCAG
>JAKLLP010000372.1 GCA_023150055.1 Gammaproteobacteria bacterium
GAGATCGAGGCCGACGTGCGCGGCACGCGCCGGGAACTCGGCAAGGACCAGCTCGACCCGCGGGTCATTGCCGCGATTGGCAACGTGCCGCGCCACGAATTCGTGCCGGCGTCGCTGCGCGACCGCGCCTATCTCAACCGCCCGCTGCCTATCGGCCACGAGCAGACGATCTCCCAGCCCTACATCGTCGCCATCATGACGGACCTGCTCGCGCTGCTGCCCGGCGGACGCGTGCTCGAAGTCGGCACGGGTTCCGGCTACCAGGCGGCGGTGCTCGCCGAACTCGGCGTCGAGGTCTACACCATAGAGATCGTCGAGCCGCTCGGCGTCCGGGCCCGCGCGCTGCTCGAGCGGCTCGGTTACACGAACGTGCACCTGCGCATCGGTGACGGCTTCGCCGGCTGGCCCGAAGCGGCGCCCTTCGACGCCATCATCGTCACTGCGGCTGCGCCGGAGATCCCGCCGCCGCTCCTCGAGCAGCTCAAGCCGGGCGGGCGCATGATCATCCCGGTCGGTGGCCAGCTCACCGGGCAGGATCTCGTGCTCGTCGAGAAGGATGCGCAGGGCAAGGTGAAACGGCGTGAAATCCTGCCGGTGATCTTCGTGCCGCTCACCGGTGATCGCTAGCCGCACCGCTGCCCGAACGAGCCGGCCTTAGCCAGGTTAGCGACAACCCACGCTCCGGCGCCTGCAAGGCCGACGAGGGGCGAATAACCACGGTGGCGGGCCGGGACCATGTTCGGGTTGTGCCTTTGTTCAAGCCCGACACGCGCCGAGGAACCGGAAACTCCAGCGGTTGCCGGGGAACGGCCTGCTCCGATGGGCCTTCGCTCGACCCGGTTGCGACGCTTACGCTATCGGTGCACCATGTTGGCGCATCTATCTGGAGCGGGCCGCTAATGATCGAACACTATTTCTCCACTTACCCAACTTACTACCTCGCGTTTCTCGGCGTCGCGGTCGCCCTGGTGATCGCCATCTACTTCGGCCAGCGCAAATAGCCCCGGTCAGGTAAAGCACGGACCGTGCAGCCACGACACCAGCGTGAAGCGCTCACCGCTCGTTACCGGATCGACCCGGTGCAGGAGATATGAGGGAAAGATCGCGGTCGTCCCCTGGGCCGGCCGCAACGGCTCGCTGCCGTCCATGAAACACAGGTTGCCGCCGGTGTACTGATCCGGCGGCGTCAGGAAAGTGACCAGCGAGAGCTTCCGCGACGCCGTCGCGCCGGTGCCGAGATCCATGTGCCAGTCGAAGAAGCCGTCGGATTCATAACCGAGGACATGCATGGTCATCAGCTCGCCGAGCGCGAACCGGTAAGCGCGCTCGTTGGCCTCCAGGGCGAGCTTGCGCAGCCGCTTGTAGATCCAGCCGAACTCGCGATTGCGCGGCACGATCCGCTCGTTCGTCCTGCGCTGCAGACGGTCGACTCGGGCGTAGGCATCGTGGCCATCCACGACCTCCGCTGCGCTGGTTTCGAGCGGCAGGCTGCTGATCCACAGGCATTCGTCGGGGGTGAAGACCTCGGCGATCTGCCCGACCGCCGTCATGTAGGGATTATCCACTCGCTCGCTCCGGGAATATGTCAGGTCTCCCGGGCGGTGGCCGTCGTTGCCGTGCCGGGGTGCGCACCATAGGGGAAATACGGCGATTAGCCAATTGGATCACGGCCTTGAAGGCGAACCAGGGCCTGTTTCCGTCCTGCAAGCTCCCCCGAGGCCACAGACCTCCCGGGCGGCAGGAGCACGGGCCGTTCGGGACCGTTGGCCACGCGCTCCGGCGGCGTACCGGAAACGGGGATCATCCTGTTGTGATTGATTTTTACCGCGGGATTTGAAAGATTCGTGCCGTAGGACCAGTTCGCAACCCAATGGCCCCCTAGGCTGATCATCACACCAAGGCCGGTGTCGAGGGGCCTTCACCGGCAAAACATCGGGGCATGGCCCCGGATGCCGACCTCGTTATATGCGGCCAATTGCGACAGCGACCGATTACTCCCAGCAGGTGCTGCGCACCGACGTGGCCGGCATGCCGCTCGAGTGGATCGATTACCGCGAGGCGGTGCGCCTCTATTACATGTCGCAGGTCGCCTACACCTGCGGCTCGCTGCTCTACCGGGTCCGCGGCGGCTACAGTGCGCTGTCCGGTGAGCGCAGCAGCATCGATGTGAACTCGATCATCGCCACCATCGGCCGCACACCGGGAATCGCCGAGCGGCGTGACAGCTACGTGCCGCCGCTCAACAACAAGACGCTCTTCCGCAGGGATGCGAACCTCTGCCTGTACTGCGGCGAACGGTTTCTCTCGCGCGACCTCACCCGGGACCACGTGACGCCGCTCAGCAAGGGCGGGACCGACGCCTGGACCAATGTCGTCACGGCCTGCCGGCGCTGCAACAACCACAAGGGCGGCAGGACGCCGGAGGGCGTGGGGATGCAGTTGATCGCGGTACCGTTCACGCCCACCTATGCCGAGTACATCTACCTGAAAGGCCGGCGCGTGCTGGCTGACCAGATGGAATTCCTGCTGGCGCACATTCCGCGGAGCAGCCCGCTGCACGCGCGACTGCAGACGAGCCTGCGCCAGGGCGGCGGGCATCACCTGCGCGTCTTTCACGACTGACCAACGGGGTGTCGGCACTGAAGTGCCTCCCACAGGGTGCTGCCCGGCGCAGCGCCGAACGCAGCCCTGTGGGAGGGACTTCAGTCCCGACCCG
>JAKLLP010000373.1 GCA_023150055.1 Gammaproteobacteria bacterium
CGGGCTCCAGGGCGACGCGCTGCACTCGCCACGAACCGGCATCATCCGCGATCTTTCATGAATAGTGCGGGCTAGCGGCGCCGTTCGCCGAGGACCGCCGTCAGCAGTTCCCGCCCGAGGCGTTGGCGGTCCCAGCGGGCATACCGGCCGAGATCGGTCGTCAACGCGAGCTTTTCGCCCGGGCTGGCCGGCGAGCGCCACACCGCCTTGAGGAGCACCGCGAACTTGCGCCAGCCGTGCAGGCCGGGCGCATCGCGGCGGCCCGGGGCGTAGTAGGCCTTCTGGCGCGTGGTGTCCTCACGGTTCCAGCTCGACGAGTCCGGGTGGAAGCGCCGGAAGAACATCACCTCGGGCAGCAGCCAGAACTTGCCGTAAAGGGCCAGCTCGGCGAGAAAGTGCGTGTCGGAGTTCATTTCCTGGCCCATGAGCCGCGTGCGCGCCATGGCGGCACGCCGAAGGAGCCCGAGGTGCGCATTGCAGAGCCGTATCCTCTGCAGGAGATCGTTGAAACGGCGGCGCGGGGAGTCATCGACCAGGTGCAGCGGATCGTCGAAGTCCTCGATCACCTTGCCGCGTTCGTCGACGAGCTGGGCCCGCGGGTGGCAGAGCACGACGTCGGGGCGTTCGTCGAGGAGTGCCACCGCCGCGGCGAGAAATCCCGGCGCCCAGTAGTCGTCGGCGGTGGACCACTTGTGGTACTCGCCCCGGCACTGTGACCAGACGTAGCAGAAGTTGCCGGGTCCGCCGATGTTGTCCGCGCGCCTGAGATAGCGGATGCGCGGGTCGAGCCGCTCATACCGGCGGCAGATCTCCTCCGTCCCGTCCGTCGAGGCGTTGTCGGAGATGACGAGCTCGAAATCGCCGTAGGTCTGGCCGAGCAGGGAATCGAGGCACTGCGAGAGGTAGCGCTCACCGTTGTAGACAGGAACGGCAATGCTGACGCGTGGCGTACCCATGGCGGGGTGTCATCGTGCCGGTTGCGCCAGCGCCCGCTCGGCCGCCCGCTCGCCGCTCGTGAAGGCTTCATCGGTCCAGAGGTAACCCCAGTCGCCGTAGCGCCCGCACCAGAGGATGCCGGCGTCTTCGAGGAATCCGTGTACCACCTCGAGAGCGGCAGCGCGCTCGCGGTCGAAGATGATGTTGGCGTACTCGATCGGCATCGCCTCGCGATAGATGATGCGGTCGTCCTCGCGGAGTACTCCACAGCGGCGCAGTCCGTCGATCACCGGGTCGATCCAGGCCTCCGCTGCGCCGTCGAGTGGCCGGTATTTGTTCGAAAAGTACACCTCCGCCTGGATGCTGCCCGCGCCCTCGGGGGCGACGTACGGCGAGAATGTGCGCGGGAAGCTCACCCGGCTGAACGGCAACTCCCGATCGTAGAAGTAGGTCCAGCTGGCGCGCGAGATGTCGGGGCGGTCGACGCCGAGGTTCACCAGAACGACCTTGGTGCAGGCGAGCCGCGCCGCGGCTTCGCGCACCTCGCGCGGCGCGCCGTCGATCATCGGGATCAGGTCAGGCAACGGCACCGAGGAGACCAGCGAGCCGTATTCTGCCTTCACACCGTTGCCGAACCGCAATTCGCGCTGGCGCGGGTCGATGCCCGTCACCTCGTGGTCGAGCCGGATCTCCGAGCCTCCTATCAAGTGTCTCAGGAAGGCGATGAAGCCGTCGTGGGCCGGGTAGCGGTAGTCCTGCACATAATGGATATTCGGGCTTTCCGCCGCGATGGCACCCGTCAGCACCTCCTCGAGGCTCGCCTGGTAGAGCCGCGGACCGACCCAGTCGGTGGTCAGGTTGGCCGCCGAGGTCGTGTGATACTTCTCGGTGTAGCGCATCGGGAAGGTCTCGGCGTAGCTCCGGCCGTAGCTCGCGACCAGCCAGTCTTCGTAGTTGTCGATGCGCGGGTCGGGGACGTTTTTTGCCTCGACGTAGTCGCGAATGCAGGCGATCGTGGTCTCGGCCGGGAGTCCCCGCAGGTTGGTGATCACCGGGTGGCGCACCCAGTGGCCCTGCCAGTAGTTGTCGATGTAGGCATTGATCTTCAGCAGTTCGCGGCCGACGGCCTGCTCGAACATGCCCCGCAACCGCTCGTCCCGCGTAAACGACACATGCGGTCCCTCGTCGAACACGAAGCCATCGCGCTTGTGCGACATCGTGTGTCCACCGGGATAGCTCTTCTTCTCGAAGATCACGCCGGCGCGCCCGCACTCGCGCAGGTGATGCGCGGCGCCGAGCCCGGCCATGCCCGAGCCGAGGATTGCCACCGGGATGCGCGTGGCGCTCATGGGTTTCCGGCCGGCGCGCCCGCGCGTTTGTCCCACACTTTCCATGGGCAGTCGCCGCGGGCCTCCATGCGATCGAAATTGATCTTGTCCTTGAAGGTGTCCATCGCTGCCCAGAAACCGAAGTGGCGCTTGCTCCAGAGACGGCGTCCGGCGGCAAGCCGCGCGAAGGGCTCCTCGACCAGCTCCTCGCCCTCCCGGATGTGATCGAAGACGGCCTGGCGCAGGCAGAAAAAGCCTCCGTTCACCCAGGCGTCCGAGGTGGACAGCGGCGACAAGGCGGTCACCGTGCCGTCGTCTTCGGCCTGCACCATGTGGAAGCTTTGCTGGGGCCGCACCGCGACGAAACCCGCGATCGAGTCACGCTGCAGAAACTCGCCCGTGTAGGCGCCGAGATCGAGGTCGCTCAGGCCGTCGGAGTAGTTGGCGAGA
>JAKLLP010000374.1 GCA_023150055.1 Gammaproteobacteria bacterium
TCCTCCGTCGCCGCTGTCCTGATCCATCAGGCGATCGGCGACCAGCTTACCTGCGTTTTCGTCGATCACGGCTTGCTGCGCACCGGCGAGGCGGAACAGGTCGTTAGCCTGTTCCGCGACCATTACAATATTCCGCTGATCCACCGGGATGCGAGCGACCTGTTCCTGGGCGAGCTTGCGGGCAAGACCGACCCTGAAGTGAAGCGCAAGACCATCGGCAAGCTGTTCATCGACGTGTTCGAAGAAGAGGCCCGCAAGATCGGCGGCGCCGCCTTCCTGGCGCAAGGCACGCTGTACCCCGATGTGATCGAAAGCGTCAGCTTCACCGGCGGTCCCTCCGTCACGATCAAATCGCACCATAACGTCGGTGGTCTGCCCGACCGCATGAACCTCAAGCTGGTTGAGCCGTTGCGTGACCTGTTTAAGGACGAAGTGCGCGTGCTGGGCCGCGAACTGGGGCTGCCGGAAAGCCTAGTGGGCCGCCACCCCTTCCCCGGCCCCGGCCTCGCCATCCGCCTGCCGGGTACCGACATCACCCGCGAGAAGCTGGATATTCTGCGCGCCGCCGATGCGGTCTATCTCGATGAAATCCGTAAATCGGGCTTCTATGATGCGATTTGGCAGGCCTTCGCCGTGCTGCTGCCGGTGCGCACCGTGGGCGTGATGGGCGACGCCCGCACCTATGATTACGCCTGCGCCCTGCGCGCGGTAACCTCGACCGACGGGATGACCGCCGACTATTTCCCCTTCCCGCACGATTTCTTGGGGCGGGTGGCGACGCGCATCATTAACGAAGTGCGCGGGATCAACCGGGTGAGCTACGACATTACCTCGAAGCCGCCGGGGACGATTGAGTGGGAGTGATTCGGCGTCTGGCACCGGCTGGCATCTAGTAGCACGAAAACACACCTAAGCCCGCGTCACTGCGGGCTTTTTTGTGATCTCGTTCGGCACCGCCTGGCAACATTTGGCATCGCCAAGCACCGTTTTTTCATGGCATGATGGATGGCATTGAATGCTTCTATGCCATGAGAAGTCGCCGATACCATGCAACCACCTTGCGGATGTTCATGGTATCGAATTTGCGTAACACGATGATTTGATTGTTGTTTTACGCCAGGTCTGGCCGGTTTTCGGATCATGGTATTTGAGCTGAATCAGGGCGAGAACCATGTTGACCGATACCAAGCTGCGCAACCTCAAGCCGAAGGACAAGCTCTACAAGGTGAATGACCGTGACGGCCTCTATGTAGCCGTCACGGCCGCCGGAGCGATCTCGTTCCGCTACAACTACTCGATCCACGGTAGGCAAGAGACCATCACCTTCGGCCGCTACGGTGTCGGCGGCATCACCCTGGCGGAAGCCCGCGAGCGGTTGGGCGAGGCCAAGAAGATGATCGCGGCCGGGAAGTCACCGGCCAAGGAAAAGGCGCGGGACAAGGCCCGCGTCAAGGACGCGGAGACGTTCGGGGCCTGGGCGGAAAAGTGGCTGCGCGGCTACCAGATGGCCGACTCCACCCGCGACATGCGCCGCTCGGTCTACGAGCGCGAGCTGAAGCCGAAGTTCGGCAATCAGAAGCTGGTGGAGATCACCCACGAAGACCTGCGCGCGCTGACCGATGCCATCGTCGAGCGCGGCGCGCCGGCGACGGCCGTGCATGTCCGCGAGGTGGTGCTCCAGGTCTTTCGCTGGGCCATCGAGCGCGGCCAGAAGGTCGAGAACCCGGCCGAGTTGGTGCGCCCGACGACCATTGCCAAGTTCGAGCCGCGCGACCGTGCGCTGACGCCCGACGAGATCGGCCTGATGTACCAGTACATGGAGCGTATCGGCACAGCGCCATCCATTCGGGCGGCGGCCAAGCTGCTGCTGTTGACGATGGTGCGCAAGAGCGAGCTGACCAACGCGACCTGGAGCGAGATCAATTTCAGCGACGCGCTTTGGACGATCCCGAAGGAGCGGATGAAGCGGCGCAATCCGCACCTGGTGTTCCTGTCCCGGCAGGCGCTGGACATCTTCATTGCCCTGAAAACCTTCGCGGGGGGGTCGGACTACGTGCTTCCGTCGCGGTATGACTCGGACTTACCCATGAGCAGCGCCACGCTCAACCAGGTGCTGACGCTGACGTATCGGCTGGCGCAGAAGGAAGGGGAGTCGCTCGCCAAGTTCGGGCCGCATGACTTGCGGCGCACGGCCAGCACGTTGCTGCATGAGGCCGGCTACAACACGGACTGGATCGAGAAGTGCCTGGCGCACGAACAGCGGGGCGTCAGGGCCGTCTACAACAAGGCCGAGTACCGCGAGCAGCGCACGGCGATGTTGCAGGACTGGGCGGACATGATCGACGAATGGACGCTGAGACGGCCGAGGGCGTAAGTCAGAGGAGGGCGGGTTCAGCAGCGCCGCCCGAGCATCGAGGTGCGGCTTCGGGCGTCATTGACACTTGAGGGGCGCGGCGTTTTAGCGGCTAAAAAGTGGCAGCTGCGACCGACTGGGTGAAGCCAGGCCGCATCGCCTGAGTGCCCGACGACTTCCGCGCCTCGATCCATTCCTCGACCTCGGCCAAGTCCCAGGCGACGTTTCGGCTGGTGAGTGCGATCCGGCGCGGAAACTCCCCGCGCTGCTCCATGTTGAAGATCGTGCGCTCAGACAGCGGGATCATCGCCAGTAGCTTCTTCCGATTGATGAGCGTCTTGCTTGTCGTTGC
>JAKLLP010000375.1 GCA_023150055.1 Gammaproteobacteria bacterium
CGGAGGCGGGGGTCTCCGCCCAAAGCGAGTATCGGGGAGCGACGGCGGAGACCTCCCGCCGTAAGGGCGGTCATGGATGGCAAGTTATTTGCGGGACGCCACACCAGGGACTGTTCACACTATGGGACCAGCAACTCCGCCGGCTCGGGGTGACTCAGGAAACCGCGCGGGCTCGCCGTCAAGCCGTAGGCGCCGGATTGCAGCACGACGACGAGGTCGCCGGGCATCGCCCGCGGGAGTTCCATGTTCGCGGCCAGCACGTCGAGTGGCGTGCACAGGGGACCGACCACGCTTGCCGCTTCCCGCTCGGTCGCGTCCATGCGATTGCCGATCACCACCGGGTAGTTCTTGCGGATCACCTGGCCGAAGTTGCCGCTCGCCGCCAGGTGATGGTGCAGCCCGCCGTCGGTGACGAGGAAGACGCGGCCCCGGGAAACCTTGCGGTCGATGACGCGGCAGATGAAATACCCGGCCTCGCCGACGAGGTAACGGCCGAGCTCGACGATGAGCGTCGCCTGCGGCAACGACGCGCGGCAGCGCCGTGCGAGCTGCCCGAGGTTCTCCCCGACGGGCGCCAGCTCGAGCGGTTGCTCGCCGGGGAAATACGGGATGCCGAAACCGCCGCCGATATTCAGTTCGCGGACCGGGCCCGGCGCGGCGGCCGCGAGACGCTCGGCGAGGTCGATGGTGCGATTCTGCGCCTCGATGATCGCCGCGGCACTCAGGTTCTGCGAACCGGCAAAGATATGGAAACCCCGGAAATCCAGCGCCCCGGTGTCGAAGGAGGCCAGCACCTCGGGCACCTGCTCGGCATCGATCCCGAACTGCGCCGGGCCGCCACCCATCTTCATGCCGGCGGACTTCAGTTCGAAATCCGGGTTGACCCGCAGCGCCACGGCGGGGCGCCGCTGCAGCGTGCGGCCGATGCGGGCGAGCTCGCCGAGCTCGCGTTCCGATTCCGCGTGGACCGTGATGCCGGCCGCGACGGCCGCCTCGAGTTCCGCCGCGCGCTTGCCCGGCCCCGCAAAACTGATCCGCGCCGGCGCCATGCCGCCGGCAAGCGCCACCGACAGCTCGCCCGCCGAAGCGACGTCGAAGCCGTCGACGAGTGCAGCCATCTCGCGCACCAGCTCGGGCATGGGGTTGGCCTTGACGGCGTAGTGCAGGTGCATTTCCCGGGGAAGCACGGCGCGAAGCTCTGCCACGCGCCCGGCGATCGCTGTCCGGTCGTAGGCATACACCGGCGTGCGGCCGGCGCGGGCGCACACTTCCTCGACCGTGAGGCCGCCGATCAGCAGTTGCGCGCCGCGCCTTTCCAGCCGCGCGAGCGCGGCATGCTGCGGGGTCCTACTGCGCATTGCCACCGGCCTCGGCTTCGAGCTGCGGGCGGAATCGTGCGACCACGCCGCTGCGATCGAGCTTGCCGTTCGGATTACGCGGCAGGTCGCATTCCCAGATGACCGTTGCCGGCAGCATGAACGGCGGCAGCGCCTGCCGGCAGGCGTCGAGCAGCTTCTCCGTGTCGGCGGCATCGCCAGCGACGGCTTCCACCACGGCCGCGATGCTCTGCCCGAGCAGCGGATGGCTGACCCCGAACACCACCGCAGCGGAGACCAGGTGCGTGCCGTACAACGCCTCCTCCACCTCTGTCGGACTGACGCGATACCCGGAAGTCTTGATCATCTCGTCGTTGCGCGCGACGAAATAAAGAAAGCCGTCCGCATCCCGGCGCACGAGATCACCCGACCACACGGCTATCTCCGGCAGCGGCACGCCCGGCGGCTGTCCCGGCGCCGGGCGGAAGCGCTCGCGGGTGCGTGTCTCGTCTCGCCAGTAGCCGCGCGCGACCAGCGCCCCCCGGTGCACCAGCTCGCCGGGCTCGTCGGCGGCGCACTCGCTGCCGTCCGGCCGCACCACGAGCACCTCGGCGAACGGGATCGCCTTGCCGATGGAGGTCGGCCGCTCGTCGACGAGTTCCGGCGGCAGGTAGGTCGAGCGGAACGCCTCGGTCAGGCCGTACATGAGGAAGACACGGGCGGAAGGCGCCTTCTCCCGCAGCCGGCGCAGCGTCGCTTCGGGCATCTTCCCGCCCGAGTTGGTCATGTAGCGCAGGTTCTGCCGCACCGCTTCCGGCCAATCCAGCGCCGCAAGCTGGATCCACAGGGGCGGCACGCCCGCCAGGCCCGTGATGCGGTTGCGCTCGGCCGCGCGCAGCACGTCCTTCGGCAACAGGTAGTTCAGCAGCACGACCCGCGCGCCGGCGCGAAACGCCGTGGAGAGCTGGCTGAAGCCGTAGTCGAAGCTGAGCGGCAACACCGCGAGCAGGCTGTCATCGGGCGTGTTGCCGAGGTAGCTGGCGACGCTCTTCGCGCCGGTCACCATGTTGCGATGACTGAGCACCACGCCCTTCGGCTGGCCCGTGCTGCCGGAGGTATAGAAAATCGAGACGATGTCCTCGTCGATGCACCCGCAGACGGTGGCAGGGCCGCCGGCCTCGGCGAGGGAGGCCCAGCGCAACTCGCTCTGGCGCAGGGTCAGTGGCTCCCGCGGCTCGTCTGTCGTCACCACGCAGCGCAGATCCGGGCAACCGGCGAGTTCCTCGCGCAGCACCGCCGCGCGATCGGCCGACGTCACCAGCAGCTTCGTGCCGCTGTCGCGCAGGATATGCCCGACCTGTTTCGGCTTGAGCAGCGGGTT
>JAKLLP010000376.1 GCA_023150055.1 Gammaproteobacteria bacterium
GAGCAGGCGCTCGCGCCGATCGGCGGAGACCGGGTTTTCAGCGCAACGCCGGTATCACCCGCTCGCCGATGAGCCGGATCGCATCGGCCGGGTCGTCGTGGACGCGCAGCGCGATCTCGGTGAGCCCGGCGGCGGCGAATGCCTTCAGCGTCTCGATTGCCGGCTCGATCTGGTCGAGTCCGCCGGCAAAGGAGATGTTGCGGATCATCTTGTCGACGAGCGCAGGCGGCACGTTCTCGATGACGTCGCTGCTGCGCAGGAAGGCCTTGAGAAAATCCTGCTCATGCGCGCGCATGAGCCCGACCTCGTCGGGGTCGAGAAAGGGCGCGAAGTATTGCTCGCCGAGCCAGCCGCGCAGCATCAGCTCGCGCCGTGCCTCGGCCAGCGAGGCGGCGGCGTCGGCCTTGATGTGCCAGGCCCAGAAATTGCTGATGCGGAAGTCTGCCGGCCTGCGCCCTGCCGCGCGCAGTTCCTCGTGGGCCTGCTGCACGAATGATTTCATCAGCGGTACGACGAAATCGCTGGTGATGAGCCCGTCGGCGAGCCGGGCCGAGAGCTTGCGGCTCTGCGGGTGGTTGGACCCGAAATAGACCAGTGGTGGCGGATCCCGGTGCCACTTCGGCTGGTAGCCCCAGACTTTGTAGATCTCGCCGTTGTAATTCATCATCCGGTCCGGCGAGGCGCCCTTGAGGATCTCCAGGCATTCGCGGGTGCGCCGGATCATGCGTTCGCGCTTGCCGCCGATCGCCTGCAGCACGGCGCCGCCGCCGCCCACCATGATCATGGCCCGTCCGCGGGACAGCTCGTTCAGCGAAAAGAGCAGGTTTGCCATCTTCAGCGGATGCAGTTCGGCCGCGCTCACCGCCATCGGTCCGAGCCGGATGCGCTGCGACTGGTGCGCGAGCAGCGACAGCGTGAAGAACGGGTCGCGCGACCAGCCGTAGTTGCTCGCCCACACGCCGCGCGCCCCGTAGCGCTCGGCCATGAGACCGAGCTCGAGTGCCTCCTGCGGCGAGGCGAACTCGTTGAGGATGATGTCGATTTCCATGGCGGTCAGTCCTTCTGTGCCGGGCCCGGGCGGCGCAGCGCAACGGCCACCTGCTCGTCCTTGCCGTCGCGGCGTATACGCAGCGTGACGACGTCGCCCCAGCGGTGACCGGCGAGCACGCGATTCAGCGTCTTCTCCGAACGGATGTCGTTGCCGTCGGCTTCCAGCAGGATATCCCCGACCCTCAGTCCCGCCTGTTCGCCGGCGGAATTGCCGGCCACCCGTATGATCTGCCCGGGCTCGCTGCCGAGCGCTCCCATCAGCGAGATGCCGATCTCCGGGTAGCGGGGCGCGCGTTCCGGCGGCAGGCCCCAGAGGAAAGAAGCGATCGAGGCACGCACGGCCCCGGTAGTCTCGCCCTCGCGGTCCATGACCGGAACCGGGAGCAGCGAGGCGATTTCGCCCTCGTACCAGCGGTCGATCTGTCGCTCCGATCCGAGCCCGTAGGTGACATGGCCGGCGCCGATCAGCACCACCATGATCGCCCCCGGGCCGCCGTGCTCGCGCAAGGCCTGCAGCGCGTTCCATCCCATGGTCGCATCCCACATCGTCTGTGCGCGGTACAGCCCGTCGAGCGCCTCCTCGTTCATGTGCAGCGTGTCGTCCGCCTCGAAGAACGCGCGATACATGCGCCGGTGCTCGTCGCTCGGTGGCGCCAGCTCCGGCGGCAGGTGAGCGGCCTCTTCGGCGGTGAGGTTCGTGAATCCCTTCGCGCGCACCGCCTTGACGGTCTCGCGCGGGGTGTTGATCGCGAAGATACGGAGGCCCTTGGCGCGCGCATAGAGAAAGATGTCGCGGTAGTAGTTCCAGTTGTAACCCCAGCTGTCATACCAGCCGGCGAGTTCGACGAAGCCGCTTTCGGTGTAGCGGCCCCCGATCCAGTGACCGAGTTCGGCCTGCTTCGTGTAGGGGAACATTTCCACCCCGATCAGCACCTCGCGGCCGGCTTCGTGCAATGCGCGGATCGTGCGCAGCTGCACCTCGTGGAAGTCCTCGTCGGTATGGTTTTCGCCGATGAAGAGGATGCCGGTACCGGCGAGCCTGCGCGCCATCTCCTGCGGCGTGATGAGCTCGCCGCTCGCCGTGTCCGTCACGGCATCGAGGACCACGGGCGCTTCGCGCCCGCGCCGCTGCGGATCACCGATCTCGAGGCGGAGCAGTTCGTCGCCGGCTGCGGCGGCGAGGCTTATCGACAGGCAGAGGAGGCCAGCGGCGCAGCCACCCTTGGTTGTCCGAGGATCCATGGCGCATTCCTTACGCAGACGTCGAACGGGTCGCTCAGCCCGATAACGGCAGGTCGGGCGTCGTCCCCGGAGGCATCCTAACAGGCTGTCGAAAAGCTGCTGACCGCTGGCCGGCCGCGGGGAGGCAGCCCCGGCGGCGCCTTCTCCGGTACGCGCGGCTTGCGTAAGCTGTCGGCCTCCCGGTTTGTCCTCGAGCCGCCTGCGACATCGCCAATGTCGAACCCGTTTCGCACCCTCTGGCCCGATCCCGACGATCCCGGGACGGTTCACGTCATCGACCAGCGCGAACTGCCGCACGCGCTGGTTTCCTGCGCCCTGCGCAATTACCGCGATGGCATTGCCGCCATCAGCGAGATGAAGGTCCGTGGCGCGCCGCTCATCGGCGCGACGGCTGCCT
>JAKLLP010000377.1 GCA_023150055.1 Gammaproteobacteria bacterium
CACCGGGCCGACCTTGAAGCTGCCGATTTTGAGCTTGCCGATCGCGTAACCGATACCCAGCGCCAGGAACAGCGCCAGCTCTCCATGGTCGCGCAGGGCGTCGATGACCCACGGAATGACGTTCATGCACACCCCAATGACCATTCCTACTCTGTCACAGGCGGTGAATTGCCTGCAACAGTAACGAGGAATAAATCAGCCGGCATTTTTTCTGGTTCTTCGCCCATCTGCGGGTACGGCTGGCGAAAACGCCTGGCTGAGCGCTGCGGCCCGGGAGAGCCTGCGCCGGTACGCTCGCGGCAGCACATCCCTGTGCTGCGCTCGCTCGGGGTCTCGCTTGGCCGCTCGGCCGTCCCTGCCTCGCGGGCCCGGCACGCCCGTTGCAGGCTCTCCCGGGCCTTGCGCCTGGCGGCCTGGCACTCAGCGGCGCGGTTGTCCACCGCAATGTGCCCCTCAGATGGGCGATGATCCTTTTTTTTGCGTTATCGTAGCTCCCGGCCGGGCGATTATTCTCGGCGACACATGCCAACCGCCCATGAAGCGCCGGGAACGACGCGAGGGGCATCCGGCACGCGGCGTCGAGACCGTGGCGGCTTCGGTCACAGAAAACTCTCGAGGGGAACAGGTTGAAAACCAGATCATCGCGGCCGGCGTTAGTACTCGCCGCGCTCGTTGCGGCATTTCCCGCTGGCGCGTACGAAGTGCACGATTCGCACTTTCACCTCACCAACTACGTGCAGCAGGGCACGGACATCCGTGATTTCCTCGAGATCATGGGCGACAAGGTGGGCCGGGTGGCGCTGTTCGGTATCCCGCTGCAGCAGGCCTGGTCCTACGAGAACTCCGGCGATTTCGCGCCGACCTATTACCTGCAGACCGACGCGCCGCTCTACTACTACTCCTTCACCGACGCCTGGATCGCTTCCGCCTATTTGTCGCTGGGGAAGAAGGACCGGGCCCGATTCGACCCGATGATCACGGGTTTCAACCCGGCCGATATGTATGCGGTGGACCACATCAGGCGGGTGCTGCAGGTGTTCCCCGGGGTATTCACCGGCATCGGCGAGTTCACCATCCACAAGGAGTTCGTTTCATCCAAGGTCGCCGGCGACGTGGCGAGCCTGACGGATCCGGCGCTCGACAGGATTTTCGCATTCGCGGGCGAGGCTGGCCTGATCGTGCTGATTCACAACGACATCGATATGCCGTTTGCGGCAGAAGGCGCGAGTCCGGTTTATCTGCGCCAGATGAAGGAGCTGTTGCTGCGCCATCCCCGGACCACCGTGATCTGGGCCCATGCGGGCATGGGTCGGGTGGTGCACCCGGTGCAGTCAGAGGCTGGCGCTGCGCCGGCCGAGCGTCCCCGCAACCAGGCCGGGCTCGTCGAGAAGCTGCTCGAGGATCCGGCACTGGGTCATCTTTACTTTGATATCTCCTGGAGCGAGGTGGCGAAGTACATCGTCGCGACGCCCGAGTCGTTGCAGCGGGCAGCCCATGTGATCAACCGCTTCCCGGACCGCATCCTGTTCGGCACCGACGAGGTGGCGCCCGCCGACCAGGCCACCTACCTGCGTGTGTACGAACAGTACGGGCCACTGTGGCCGCTGCTGACAGCGGAGGCGAGGGAAAAGGTCCGGAAAGGCAATTACGAGCGACTATTCGATGCCGCCCGGAAGAAGGTGCGCGCCTGGGAGGAGGCGAACGTCAGCAAAGTGGCCAGATGAAGCGAGACTTGGTTTCGGGGCTGAAGCCCCTCCTACAGTGGAATAGCACCTGTAGGAGCGACTTCAGTCGCGATCCATGGTCTGGGCTGCAGCCCTTCGCGGTGCGAAGAAGACCGTCATCGCGCACCGACCTTTAGCGGTGACCCCAATGAGAACCTGCGATCCGGCCGGGGCTGAAGCCCCCTTCTACACGATCTTTACGGAGCTGAAGCCGGTGTCGTGGACGCCTTCGCCGGCGCCAGCGGGATCTGCCGCGCAAGCGCGAAGTTGGTGATCGCGTCGAGCTTGTTCTCGAGCTGGTAGAAGCGCAGCACCTTCGTTTCCGGCAGCGCCTTGCGGAACTTGCTCAGGTAGCTCTTGCGCAGGTCCACCATCTGCGCCTGGTATTTCAGGCTGTCGGCAATGAGCTGGCGCGCGGTCTCGTCGGTGATGTTGTCGTAATTGGCCGCGAAATCGGTGATGACCTTGACCCGGCGATTACCGATCTCCTTCATCTCTGCCATGTACTTGTCGTAGATCGGCCAGAATGCATTGCTTTGGGCGGGCGTGAGTTCCAGTCCCTGGCTGATGATCATCTTGCGTTCCGTCTGGACAATGCTGCGCGCCTGCTCGGTGGCCTCGGTGATTTCGGCCAGGGCCGGGTTCACCTGCGCCGTGGCAAACGAGGGCAGGGCGGCCGCGGCCAGGGCAACAAAAAACCACTTGATATTCATTTTTTATCGATCCCGAGTCAGAAAAAGGTTCGCAGATTCTACCCGCAGCCACGGAGGCATGTCACGCCTGTATGATGGGGCAAGGCAACCCTCGATGGCTTGTGGAGGCGGGTGCATGGTCCGAAAACTCATGGTGGCCTCTGCCTTGTTGCTCGTGGTTTCCGTGGCGGGTGGACAGGCGCCGGAGGCAGCGGCCGCGCCGGCACGCCCGAAGATCGGCCTGGTGCTCGGCGGTGGCGGCGCGAAGGGC
>JAKLLP010000378.1 GCA_023150055.1 Gammaproteobacteria bacterium
GTCGACGGTGGTCATCGCCTCGGTCTGCTCGATGACCACGTAGCCGCCGGACTTGAGCGGGACGCGGCAGTCGAGGGCTTTCTGGATTTCATCCTCGACTCCGTACAGGTCGAGGATCGGCCGGGGGTCGCCATATTGCTCTATCACCGGGGCGAGTTCGGGCATGAACGTCGCGGCAAAGTCCCTCAGCCCCCGGTAAGCGTCCTCCGAATCGACACGGACGCGCTCGATCTCGGTGTTGACGATGTCGCGTACCACGCGCACCGCAAGCGGCAGGTCCTCGTGGATCGGCTGCCCCGCCGGTGCCGCCCGGGCATTGGCGCCGATGAGGTCCCAGAGTTTCAGCAGGAACATCATATCGGCCCGCAACGCGGCGTGGCTGGCACCTTCCGCGGCCGTGCGGATGATGAACCCCGCTTCGATACCGGGGTCGAGGAACGACTCGAGGGTAGACTTCAGCCGCTCACGCTCGGCTTCATCCTCGATCCGCGACGAAATGCCGATGCCGTGCCCCATGGGCAGCAGGACCAGGTAGCGCGACGGAATGGTGATGAACGTCGTCAGACGAGCGCCCTTGGTGCCGATCGGGTCCTTGAGCACCTGCACCAGGACCTCATCGCCCTCGCGAAGCAGGTCGCGGATCGCCGCGCTGCGTCCGCGCAGCTCGGCGGGAACTCCGGGCGGCAACGCGATATCGGAGGTGTGCAGGAAAGCGGTGCGCGCCAGCCCTACTTCGATGAATGCCGCCTGCATGCCGGGCAGCACCCGCGATACCCGCCCCTTGTAGATGTTGCCGAGGAGACCCCGGCGGGAAGCGCGCTCGATGAACACTTCCTGCAGTACGCCGTTTTCCACCACGGCTGCCCGTACTTCGCGCGGCGTTACGTTGATGAGGATTTCTGCCTTCACGACCTGTCTCCGCGTTCGCCGAGCACTGCCATGCCGTGGCCGGCAAGCAGCCGGGCGGTCTCGAAAATCGGCAGGCCCATGACGCCGGAGTAACTGCCGTGGATCTCCCGGATGAAGACCGAACCGATTCCCTGTATGGCGTAACCACCCGCCTTGTCGAGCGGCTCACCACTCCGCCAGTAGGCGGCGATCTCCGCAGCGCCAACGGCACGAAACACGACTTGCGTGCGGCTGATGGCGCCCGTTTCGCCAAGCGCCGAGATGACGCAGACGGCACTGACGACCTCATGCGCGCGCCCTGACAACAGGCGCAGCATGCGCGCCGCATCGGCCTCATCGCGCGGCTTGCCGAGCAACTGACCGGCAGCCACCACTACCGTGTCCGCCGCGAGTATCGGGGCGGCCGAGTCGGGCGGTATCCGCGATGCGGCATCACGGGCCTTTTCGAGCGCCAGCCGGCTCGCATACCCGGCCGGCTCCTCGTCCTCGCGAGGCATTTCATCGACGGCAGTCGGCACGCGCCGGCAGCCCACCCCGATCTGCCTGAGCAAGGCGCGACGCCGTGGCGATCTGGAGGCAAGGTATACGAACGGTCGCTCTGGTCGGGCGTTCATGTCAGGACCGATGGTAGGGATGACCGTTCATGATGGTCCAGGCCCGGTAGATCTGCTCGGCGACGAGCACCCGCACCAGGCCGTGGGGGAAGGTCAGGCGCGACAAGGACCACAGCCGGTCAGCGCGCGCTCGACAGGCATCCGACAAACCGTCCGGCCCGCCGATCACGATGACCACCTGTGGATGCCGAGCCAGCCATCCCTCGAGTTCGGCCGCAAGCTCCGTCGAACTCCACTGCCGGCCACGTTCGTCGAGGGCCAGCGCCAGCGCTCCCGGCCGGATCTCGCGCAGCAGCCGCTCACCCTCCTTGTCGACAGCAGCCGCAGCAGGACCGCCCGCCGTGCGGCGGGCCAGCGGGATTTCAGTCAGCGACAGCCTCAGCTGCCGTGGCAGCCGCGCCTGATAGGCATCGAAGGCCTGGTAGATCCAGGGCTCGAGCCGCGTCCCCACGGCGGCAATGTTGATCTGCATGGAGAAAAACCGGAAAAGCTCATTGCCCCGCCAGCATACCGGCGGACCGCGGCGGCGGCATCATCCGCGGCCCTGCATGAATGGTGCGGGCTTGGCTCAGACGGCCGATCGGGCGGCCGGGGTGTTGAGGACCCAGAGATTCTCCAGCTTGTAGAACTCGCGGACCTTGCCGAGCATCACATGCACGACAACGTCCTGGAGATCCACCAGGACCCACTCGCCGGCCTCCTCGCCCTCGACACCCAGCGGATCACAGCCAGCCTGCGACGCCCGCTCGATCAGCCGGCTCGCGATCGAGCGCACGTGACGATCGGAAGTCCCCGTCGCGATGATCATGTAATCGGTCACGCCGGTAACCTTGCGCACATCGATGACCCGCACCTCGCGGGCTTTCATGTCTTCGAGCGCGGCTTCGGCGAGCGCTGCCAGTTTCTTGCTATGCACGCAGTTGCGCCTCCTGTGGACCCGGCGGCTCCCGGTAGCAGCCGGTGGAAAGAATGAGATCGCGAACGGGATCGGGAGTGAGAAATCTCGGGTCGCCCCCCCGGTAGACGTGCTCGCGGATAGCCGAGGCCGAAATATCGAGCGCAGTGACCTCCTGCACACGGATCACGCCGCCACCCGGGCGGCGTAGCGCGGCCAGATCGTCATCGCGCCTCGCGGCGAGCAGGTCAGCCAGTTCCCCCGCCAGC
>JAKLLP010000379.1 GCA_023150055.1 Gammaproteobacteria bacterium
GGACCGGCCTCCTCGCCCTTCTCGCGCCAGTCTTCGCTGAACTGCAACCCGACTTTCGGACCGGCCCCGACGATTTCCTCGGTCCAGAGCGCCCTCACGGCGTCGTTCTCCGACTCGGCCAGCCTGAACACTCGCTCGATGTCGATGCTCGCCGCAGCCGTACGGTTCTCCGGGAGAGGCGCCGGCGCGGTTGCAAACAGGTAAACGATCAATGCCGTGAGCAGCAGGCAGAGAAGAATGAATCCGCGGTTCTTCATGGTGTCGGCTCCCGGCGAGGCTCGAAGCGTTTCTGTGCCGAATACGGCGAAGAGGCAGTGCCAAAGTAAGCGCGAATCGTCCCGGGGGCGATCACCTCGCCAATTTTCCGACTCTCTGTCATGACGTGGTTGCCGTGAAAGTCGTGGCAGCCGAGGCAGCTTTGCCACTCCCCGGCCTCGATCAGCTGCTCATGGGATACATCCAGCGGGTCCTTTTTCAGACGCGTGTCCTCGTGACAGTGCTCGCAGAAGTCGATGGACTCGAGCGACACACGCACCCCGCGATGTTCGAGGTGACAGGAGATGCAACTCTCGGGATGCAGCGCCTCCCGCGCCTTGCGGAACCGGGGCTCGACGAACCGGAACACGGGATGGCGGTCCTCGGGGAAGTCGTGACAGGCGAGGCATTGCGCGCTGTCGGCGCGCTGCAGACCGAAGTCGGCGGGGCTGCTGCGCAGGCCGAGCGCATAGCGCGCATTCGCCTGGAGCTGCTGGCGCAGGCTCCCGGGGGCAGGCCTGTGGCAGGCATCGCAGGCGATGTCTTCGTGACCGCCGGTCATCGGCCCGCGCGCGTGCAGCGCTTCACGCCCCTCGGCCAGCAGCACGATCAGCAGTAGCGCGCCGGCCACGCCTCCCAGGAGAAAACCCGCATTCTGTCGGACACGTCTTGCCATCGAGCATCACCGAGGCCGGGGCCGGCCCCCGTCAGTTGCCGCCGACCGGCACCGGTCCCCATTTGTGCCGGTGAACGGTCGACTCCGGCAATAGGTGAATGCCGGCAATCCGCACGCCGGACGCGCATTGCAGCATCCAGCATCCGCCAGGGCGCGCGCCGGTATGATCATCGGAACTGGCGCAACGGGGCCCGCAATTCCCATGGCAGACACCGCCGTTCTAGATCGACCCGCCGATGATCCGCAACGCTTTTTCTGGTATGGGGTGTGGACCCTCATCATGGCGGTATCGGCCCTGCCTTTGCTCGGGATCGTGCGTGTGCCGCGGGTATTCGATTACATCACCACGCTGGTCATTCATGAACTGGCTGCTTTCCTTTATTTCGGCCACACCTTTTTCAGCAACATCTGGTCCATGCGCCTCCGGCAAACCCAGCCGGAGGCGACGGGGATCTGGGCGCGAGCCTTCCTGCGCAAGCTCTGCCTCGGGGTGACCGCGCCGACTTCGGTCATCGTCCCGCTGTTCGGCCTGATGCTGATCGAGGAATGGGGTGGGCTGACGAGGGCGCCGTGGGCCTGGGATGCCTACTTTACGTTCTGGCTGATGGCCGGGTTCAGCATCATCCCGGACACCATTCGCTACGGGCGCAACCGCAATGCCGGCAACCCGATGCATGGCATGAAGAGCGGCGGTGTGCGTGGCATGCTCGCGCTGGTCATCGTCCTGTACATTCTCATCTGGTGCATGATCGCCAAGCGCAGCCTGTTTGCAGGGCCCATTCTCGGGGCGCTGGGCCTCGCCTGACGACACTGGCCACACCGCTGGCGCGCCGTCAGCGAAACGGGCGGATATTGCCCTTGCGGATAGCGCCGCGCATCCGTCGCGCGACGTATCCGGCCATGAAGCGGGCCCAGTGGCTCGTCGGCGCATCGGTGTAGTAGACCGCTTCGAGCCAGCCTCGCTCCTGCCAGTAGGCGTAGTTCTTCGTGTCGGGCTGACTCCGGGTCATGTTCTGCATGGCCCGGAAGTTCACCAGTTGATTCAGTGTGACCTGCTGGTAGGCGCCTGCGCGTATCGCTGCCACGAACTTCTCCGCGACATCGCTGGTGCACTCGTCGATCAGTTGCAGGTAGCGCTTCTTGTGCATCTGCGAACTGGAGATGCCCAGCCGCGTAACTACGTCGCACCCCCAGGCCGAGGCCGTCCCCTCGAGGAAGTCCAGCACGCCGCGGTGTCCGCCACCGGACGCGGCACAGGTCACGATGGCCTTCTTGCCGAAGAAACTCGGGCGATTGCGCTTGTACATGAAGTACTCGACGAAGTTCTTCATGAGCCCCGTCACCGCGAAGGTGTGAACGGGCGCGCCGAGCACCAGCCCGTCCGCCGCGTCCATGCGTGCCGCAATCGGCCCGATCGTCGCGAACTCCGGGCAGCTTTCCTCCCCAACCCGCACGCAGGACAGGCAGCCGTCACAGTACGGGACCTGCAGCTTGCCGAGGAAGACGTATTCGAACGCGGTCGGCTGCAGATCGTTCATCTTCCTTTCGATCTGCCGGATGACCCGGTACGTCCAGCTTTCCTCGCTACGCGGCGAGCCGATGAGAACGAGTATGCGCAGTTGCCCCGTCACGGCTGTTCATTCAGCGGATCAACGAGGGTATTGGGCGCACAGCGACCTCGCTACACGGATATCGGACCAGGCTGAGTTCTTACTGCCTTGCGCACCTGGCATCCTCCACCCGGC
>JAKLLP010000037.1 GCA_023150055.1 Gammaproteobacteria bacterium
TGGACGCTGGTCTTGCCGACCGCAAACATTCGGCTGCTGTCGCCGTGGTAACCGTCCTTGATGACGGTGATATCGATGTTGACGATGTCGCCGGCTTTCAGCCGGCGCTCTCCCGGTATTCCGTGGCAGACGACGTGATTGACCGAGGTGCAGATGGATTTGGGAAAGCCGCGGTAGTTCAGCGGCGCCGGGATTGCGTGCTGCACCTCGACGATGTAGTCATGGCAGATGCGGTCGAGTTCGTTCGTGGTGATCCCCGGACGGACGTATTCACCGATCATGTCGAGGACATCCGCCGTGAGCCGGCCGGCAACGCGCATTCTGTGCTGTTCTTCGGGGGTCTTGATGCTTATGTTCATTGCTGGCCCGTTATGGCCGTACCTGGCAGGCAACCGCGCTTCCGTGCTGTGCGGCTGGCGGGAGGGCTGAGGGCGTTTCATCAGCAGGAGCCTGTCCGAAGTCCGGGATTGCGAGCGGCCTCCGGGGAGGGCGCCCGCGTCGCCGGGCCCGTCACCCGGCGGTTTGTTGCTGGTGGGCCGTTATGGTATAAAGCGCGCGCCTTGCAGGCAATTAAATCCACACATGTGTCGACACGTACGGCCGGGTGCCCAGGCTGATGGCTCAGCCAGGGTTGTCGTTACGGGACACATGGAGGCCAAACCCGGAAGGAGTCAGTCGTGGCAGATATCAGCATGCGCCAGATGCTGGAGGCAGGTGTCCATTTCGGACATCAGACCCGGTACTGGAATCCCAAGATGGCGCCGTTTATTTTCGGCGCCCGCAACAACATCCACATCATCAACCTGGAAAACACGGTTCCGCTGTTTCGGAAGGCGTGTGAATTCATCAAGGCAATTGCTGCCGATGGCGGCGTCATGCTGTTTGTCGGCACCAAGCGTTCTGCCCGTGACTCGGTGAAGTCGCATGCGGAGCGTTGTGGGATGCCTTACGTGAGCCATCGCTGGCTCGGTGGCATGCTCACCAATTTCAAGACCATCAAGCAATCGATCAAGCGCCTCGAGGAGCTCGAGCAGATGCAGGCTGATGGCTCGATCGAAAAATTGACGAAGAAGGAAGCCCTCACGCTCCGGCGAGAGCAGGAGAAGCTCGAGCGCAGCCTTGGTGGCATCAAGAGCCTCAATGCGTTGCCGGACGCGATTTTCGTCATCGATGTCGGCCACGAGAGCATTGCGGTGCACGAGTCGCGGATCCTCGGTATTCCGGTGGTCGGTGTGGTGGATACCAACTGCTCCCCCGACGAGGTCGATTACGTCATTCCCGGCAATGACGATGCCATGCGTGCGGCGGAGCTCTACATGCAGGGCATCGCCGATGCGGTTCTCGATGGACGAGCCTCGGTGCCTGCGCTGCCAGCCGGGGAAGACGAGTTCGTCGAACTCGATGCCGATGGTCGTCCCAAGGCTGAGCCCGCGGCCCGTCGCGCTGCACCTGCTCGTAAGGGTGCCCGTGGGGCCCGGTCGGGTGCTGCAGCAAAGACCCCACGACGGACGCGAAGCCGTGCGGCGGCGCCCGCGGCGGAAACTGCCGTCGAGACCGAGGCTGCGGCTGCGGTCGAGGCCGGGCCTGCCGGCGCGGAGACTTCTGCCCCGGAGGCGGAGTAGGAACCACAACGGCAGAGGCCACCGCGTGAATTGATGACACTGCCGCAGGAGAGTTACTGATGAGCATTTCCGCGAGCGTCGTGAAAGAGCTGCGTGAACGGACCGGCGCCGGCATGATGGAATGCAAGAGCGCGCTGGTGGAGGCCAATGGCGACATCGAAGCAGCGCTCGATATCCTTCGTAAGCGTGGACAGGCAAAGGCCGACAAGAAGGCGAGTCGTATTGCAGCAGAAGGCCGGGTCGAGCTGGCGATGGATGTCGCAGGAAAGAACGGCGTCATCGTCGAGATCAATTGCGAGACGGATTTCGTCGCCCGCGACGACAGCTTCCTCGCCTTCGCGCGGGAAGTTGCGCAAACCGCATTGGACAAGCAGCCGGCCGACGTCGCGGCGCTTCTGCTGCTGCCGGCGAAGTCCGGCGCCACGCTGGACTCTGTGCGCCAGGACCTCATCGCCAAGATTGGCGAGAACATCACTGTCCGGCGCCTCGAAGGCCTGCAGGCCACGGGTCGGCTTGGCAGCTACATCCACGGCTCGCGGATCGGCGTCCTGGTGGACGTCACCGGTGGTGACGACGAGCTGGTCAGGGACCTGGCGATGCATGTTGCTGCAAGTCGGCCGCAGTTTGTCACGATCGATGAAGTTCCGGCTGTGACCGTCGAGCGCGAGCGGGGAATTCTTGCCGAGCAGGCCGTGCAGGAGAACAAGCCCCCTGAGATCACAACCAAAATGGTCGAGGGACGGCTTCGCAAGTTTTTCAACGAGATCACGCTTGTTGGGCAACCTTTTGTGAAGGATCCCGATGTGACGGTTGGTAAGCTTCTGGAGAAGCGCAAGGCAACCGTGCGGCGTTTCGTGCGTTTCGAGGTCGGCGAGGGCATAGAGAAGAAGGCCGCTAATTTTGCCGACGAGGTGCGTGCTCAACTCGAAGCCCATGCGTAACCGTCGCCTGTCGGCGGCGCTCGAGTTGCCGGGCTGCGGCGCTGCGATTTTGCGCTGGCATCTGGCCGATACAGGACCCCGCCGCAGCGGGGTTCTTTTTATCCGATGGGGAGGTCCGGGTCATGGCCAGCGGTGAAAACCCTGGGTTCAGCCGCGTGCTGCTGAAGCTGAGCGGAGAGGCGCTGCTCGGGCGCGAGGACTACGGTATCGACGCGCAAATGCTCAGCCGTATTGCCAGCGAGATCAAGGAAGTCGTAAATCTCGGTATCGAGGTCGGGGTCGTCATTGGCGGTGGCAACATTTTTCGGGGTGCGGGCCTGGCGCGTGCCGGGATGGATCGTGTCACTGCCGACCACATGGGTATGCTCGCCACGGTCATAAATGCCCTGGCCCTCCAGGATGCGCTCGAGCGTGCCGGTACCTACGCGCGCGTAATGGCGGCTCTTCAGATCCATGAGGTTTGTGAGGATTACATACGTCGCCGGGCCATACGCCATCTCGAGAAGAAGCGAGTGGTGATACTCGCTGCAGGTACCGGTAATCCGTTTTTCACGACCGATACGGCCGCGGCGCTGCGCGCCATCGAAATTGGCGCGGACGTGCTGATCAAAGCGACCAAGGTAGACGGAGTCTATACGGCCGACCCGATGAAGGACCGGTCGGCTTCACGCTACGAGCGCCTTTCCTACGACAAGGTGCTGTCCGATAAACTCAACGTGATGGATGCCACGTCGATAGTTCTTTGCAGGGATAATGGGTTGCCGATCCGCATTTTTGACCTGAATCTGGTGGGAGCGCTGGTGCGGGTTGCCAGGGGCGATGACGTCGGCACGCTGGTTGCTGAGGACTGAGCCGGCTCCTGGCGCCGCCTGAAGTCGCGTTGGAGGTGCAGCAATGATTGCAGATCTGAAAAAGGACGCCGAGCAGCGCATGGCCAAGGCCGCCGCTGCTTTCTCCCAGGGACTGAAGAAACTGCGTACTGGTCGGGCCCATACCAGCCTCCTGGAGCACATCCAGGTTGATTACTATGGCTCGCATGTCCCGTTGAGCCAGACTGCCAATATCGCGGTGGAAGACGCACGGACATTGAGCGTGACGCCCTGGGAACAGAAGATGGTGACGGTAGTTGAGAAGGCCATCATGAATTCCGACCTGGGGCTTACCCCGGTAACGGCGGGAACTGTCATCCGGGTGCCGCTGCCGCCACTGACCGAAGAGCGCCGCCGCGATCTGGCCAAGCACATCAAGCATGAGGCCGAGCAGGGTAAGGTAGCGGTACGCGCCGTGCGTCGTGATGTGCTGGCCGACCTGAAGGAGCTGCTGAAAGAGAAAGAAATCACGGAGGACGAGGAGCGTAAGGCCCAGCAGGCCATTCAGGAGCTGACGGACCGTTTCGTTGCGCAAATCGACCAGGTGTCCGAGGAAAAACAAAAAGAAATCATGCAGATATAGTGATTATCTAGAGTTATTTTGTAGCCAGTGACCACGTATCCGGAAAAACACTCCCCGCCCCGGCACGTTGCCATCATCATGGATGGCAACGGTCGTTGGGCGGCGCGTCACGGCAAGGCCCGCCATGCCGGTCATCGGGCCGGGGTGCGCGCGGCGCGCAGCATCACCAAGGCCTGTGTCGAAGTCGGCACGGACGTGTTGACTCTGTTTGCCTTCAGCAGCGAGAACTGGCGCAGGCCAATCGACGAGGTCAACAGCCTGATGCGCCTTTTCGTCGAGGTCCTGCAGCGGGAGATCGACGAGATTCATGAGCGCGGCATCCAGTTCCGCTTCATCGGCGCGCGAGAGCAGTTGCCGGAGATACTACGCAAGCGAATTTCAGCAGCCGAAGTCCGCACGGCCAACAATGATCAGATGACTCTTGTGCTCGCCGTGGCCTATGGGGGCCGATGGGATCTCGTGCAGGCGGCGCGAAGGGTGGCAGCCAAAGTAAGGGCTGGCGAGCTGGAGCCGGGCGAGATCGACGAGGGCGTAATCGGTCGCCACCTCTCGTTGACGGGCCTGCCCGCGCCCGACCTGCTGATCAGGACTGGTGGCGAGAGGCGCATCAGCAACTTCCTGCTTTGGGATATTGCATACACGGAACTGTACTTCACCGATGCGCTGTGGCCGGATTTCAACCCCGGGGAACTGGAGAATGCGTTGGCCTTTTTTCGGAGCCGACAACGTCGCTTCGGCCGGACCAGCGACCAGTTAGAGGCGGTCGGAGACTGAGCCCCGGCCGGTCGCGGCGGTTGCGGTATCAGCACCCTGGGGCATGCCTGCCAATTCCTTAATCCAGAGGGTTATCACGGCCGCTGTCATCGTGGCGTTTTTGCTGCCGGCCTTCCTGTTGCTGCCGAAGGGGTTCGGCCTGCTGCTCATCGGCCTGTTCATCCTGGGCGCAGCCTGGGAATGGTCAGCATTTCTCCGGGTACCAGGCAACGGCGTCCGCATCGCTTATCTGTCGGTCGTGGCTTTGCTGCTGACGGTAATGCGCCTCCTGTTCCCGGACAACGAAGAGGTGAGGGCCATGGCCTGGGTCAGCCTGCTGTGGTGGGCGGCTGCACTGGTGTGCATCGTGCGCTTTCCACTTCCCCTTGGGCGGTTGACCGCAGCAGCCTGTGGAATCCTGGTCCTGGTGCCGGCAGGACTGGCGCTGGCGGCGCTACTGGAAACCGATGTCGGCGGAAGGGGTCTCCTGCTTCTTTCGCTGGCCATAGTCTGGGCCGCCGATGTCGGAGCTTTTTTCGCCGGTCGGCGTTTTGGCCGCGTGAAGCTCGCGCCGAATGTAAGCCCCGGAAAGACCTGGGAGGGAGTGGCGGGCGGCCTGGCATGCTCAGGCCTCACTGCGGTAATCGGCGCCGCAGTGCTCGGATTCGCCGCGGGGCCTGCCTTGCTCATGGGGATCTGCGTCGCCGCGATCTCTGTCGTCGGAGACCTGACCGTGAGCATGTTCAAGCGTAATGCTGGTCTGAAAGACAGCGGTAACATCTTTCCCGGCCATGGCGGAGTGCTGGATCGCGTCGACAGCGTGACGGCTGCCGCCCCGGTGTTCCTGCTCTTGGCTCATGTCCTCGGCTGGCTGAGCCCGTGATCGGGCAAGTGTTGCGCGGGCATTGCTCGGCTTGCGATCATGCGCCCGTAATCGGGTGCAGTTTCCCGGGCCGGGTGTGGGCGTGGCACGTCGTCCCGGCAGGGCTCGTGAGTGCGTAGGCAATGAGTTTTCTGGTCTCAGCAGCGGCATTCCTCGTGGCGATAGGCATTCTCGTGGCTGTCCACGAATACGGCCATTTCATGGCTGCGCGCCTTCTCGGGGTCCGGGTGCTGCGTTTCTCGATTGGCTTTGGCCGTCCGCTGTGGTTACGGCGGGCCGGCGCCGACCGCACTGAATACTGTATTTCCGCGATGCCGTTCGGCGGCTATGTGAAGCTGCTGGATGAGCGCGATTGTCCGGTCGCCCCTGGCGAGCAGCACCGTGCCTTCAACCGCCAGCCGGTCAGCGCGCGGGTGGTGATTCTTGCTGCGGGGCCTGCGTTGAATTTCGTTTTCGCGATACTCGCCTACTGGTGCATGTTCGTGATCGGCGTGCCCGGTGCCAAACCGATCATCGGGGAGGTGACGCCGGATTCGCTTGCCGAGCGGGCAGGACTGGTGCGCGAAGAGGAAATCGTGCGGGTAGGTGACCGGGCGACCGCCACGTGGGAGAGCACGGTGGTGGCGATGCTCGACGAGTTGCTCGAGAAGGGCGACATCGGCCTCGTCGTCCGTGATGCGCGCGGCAATGAGCGCTCGCTCGTGCTCAGGGCCGCCGGGCGCGCTTCGGAGCTGACCGAACCCGGTGCGCTTTTCCCCGGGCTGGGTTTCGCTCCGTGGGCCCCCGAGCTGCCTGCGGTCATTGGCGAGGTGCTGGCGGGTGGGAGCGCCGAGCGCTCGGGGCTGCAGCCCGGCGATCGGATCCTGAGCGCCGAGAGCAAGCCGGTCGGCACCTGGCCCGAGTGGGTGGAACTGGTCCGGGGCAGGCCAGGGGACACACTCGAGATCTTGGTGGAACGCGGTGGGCGGACGGTGCCGATCGACCTGCAGATCGACGAGACGGCATCCGAGGACGGCAGCAGGATCGGCCGTATCGGCGCCTCACCTGAGCTGCCGGAGCAGCTCTACGCGGCGGCACGCGCGATGGAGCGTTATGGTGTCGTCGAGGGACTTGGCCGGGCTCTGCAGAAGACCTGGCAGATGTCGAGCCTGACGTTGCGCATGATGATGCGCATGGTCACCGGCGATGTCTCGGTCAAGAATATCAGCGGTCCGATCAACATAGCCCAGTATGCGGGCTACAGCGCCAGCATAGGGCTGACGCCCTTCCTGAGTTTTCTGGCCGTGGTGAGCCTCAGTCTCGGAATCCTGAATCTCCTGCCGGTACCAATGCTCGACGGCGGCCAGATCGTGTTCCAGCTTGCGGAAGCCGCCAAGGGCTCACCGCTCTCGGAGCGCGCCCAGCTCATAGGGCAGCAGGTCGGTATCGCGCTGCTCCTGCTGCTCATGAGTTTCGCTTTCTATAACGACCTGTCCCGGCTGCTCGGCTGATTCTGATGCGAAAGCCGGTTGGGCCGGGACTGGACCTGTTCGCGTGCGTGCTCCTCGTGTGTGCGCTTCTCCCCATGGCGGTGGCCCGTGGCCAGGAGTTGCCGCCGATACGCGATATTCGGGTGGAGGGGCTGCAGCGCATATCCGAGGGCACGGTCTTCAACTACCTGCCGCTGAATATTGGCGATCAGCCTAATCAGCAGCGTGTCCAGGAAGCGCTCCGCGCGGTCTATGCGACCGGGTTTTTCGATGACATCGAGTTTCGCTGGGATGATGGGACGCTGGTGATCGCGGTAGCCGAGCGGCCCTCGATCGAAGATTTCACCATCACCGGCAACAAGGACATCAAGACCGAGGATCTGACAGAGTCGTTATCGGGAATCGGATTGAAGGCAGGCAGGATCTTCAACCGCTCGGTGCTCGACGAGGTCGAGCAGTCGCTTACGGACCAGTATTTCAGCCAGGGCAAGTATGCGGCGCGGGTTGCGACGGAGGTCGAGGAACTTCCGGACAACAAGGTGCGCATCGCCATCAAGATCACCGAAGGTGACCGGGCGCGGATGCGCCAGATCAATATCGTCGGCAATCGCAGCTTCACCGACGACGAGATCCGCGAAAAATTTCAGCTGAAGATGCCGAACTGGTTGTCGTTCATCCGGCAGGACGACCGTTACTCGCGCGAGGCCCTGCAGGGTGACCTGGAGAGCGTGCGGTCGTTCTACATGGACCAGGGCTTCGCCGATTTTCGTATCGAGTCGAGCCAGGTTGCCCTGTCGCCAGACAAGAAAAGCATCTATGTCACCATCAACATTGCAGAGGGCGAGCGTTACAAGATCTCCGAAGTGAAGCTGGCTGGCGACCTTATACTCACCGAAGAGGAGCTCAATCCATACGTGCTGTTCAAGCCGGGTCAGACCTATTCCCAGCGCGTCATCACCCAGAGCGCGGAACTCATCCGTCTGCGGCTCGGTGAGGAGGGGTATGCCTTCGCGACCGTGGAGCCTGTTCCCGACCTGGACCGGGAGGAGCGCACGGTCGGCATCACGCTCTACGTCGAACCGAAGAACCGCGTATACGTCCGGCGCGTGAACTTCAGTGGCGCATCTGCGGCGAATGACGAGGTTTTTCGCCGCGAGGTGAGGCAGTTCGAGGGAGGGTACCTCTCCAACAGCAAGCTCGAGCGCTCGAAGATCCGCCTGCAACGATTGCCGTATGTCGAAAAAGTCGAGTTCAGCACCAATCCGGTGCCGGGTACGCCGGACCTGGTGGATGTCGACTTCGAGATCGAGGAGGGTTTGCCAGGCCAGTTCGGCGGCGGCATCGGCTACTCGGAATCACAGAAGTTCCTGCTCAACGGGAGCTTCGTGCACACGAATTTTCTCGGCACCGGTAACCGGGTTGCGGCTGATGTCAGTACCAGCGAGTTCCGGACGATCTACAGCATCTCTCATACCGACCCGTACACGACCATCGACGAGGTGAGCAGGACGGTCAGCCTGTCGTTCCGCGACATCACCCAGTTCACCTCGGGCGCCTCGGATTTCTCCACTGAGAATTTTGTGGCATCGGTCGAGTATGGTTATCCGCTGACCGAGTTTCAGCGGCTTATCTTCGGCTTCAACTGGCAGGAGGCGGAGCTGCTCGCCGACTCGTTCAGCAGCGCGCAGGCCAGGGAATGGGTGCAGAACAATGGCGATACCTACGTGGAGAAGCTCAACGGGGGGGGCGAGTTGTACGGCACGTATTACAGCAGCCTCGGGCTGGTGGGCGGCTGGGTCTTCGACAGTCGCAACCGGGCCTTGTTTGCCGACCGCGGCGCCCGCCACCGGGTCATCCTGAATTCCACCGTGCCTGGCGCCGATGTCGAGTTCTACACGGTCAATTACGACGGCGTGCAGTACCTGCCGCTGACCCGCAGCCTGACGGCATCGGTCAACGTCAACCTGAGTTACGGAGGGAGCCTGGGCGACACTACTTCTCTGGTGCCGTTTCGCAACTATTTCGCGGGTGGGCCGAACACCGTGCGCGGCTACCGCGAGAATTACCTCGGACCCCGGGACAGCTTCGGTAACCCCTACGGCGGCAATGCGCTGGTGGCCGCCCAAACGGAGGTGATCCTGCCGATTCCGGAGAAATGGCAGGCCCGGACCCGGGTTACCCTGTTTTACGATATCGGTAATGTCTTCTCCACGGAGGACGTGAGTTTCACGGCCCCCAACGGCATCACGCCGATCGACTATGATCTGGACCTTGGCGAGTTGAAGCAGTCGGTGGGCATATCTGCCCAGTGGCTGGCTCCGCTCGGCCTGTTCCGCTTCAGCTACGGCTTCCCCCTGAATTCGGATGACCGGACTGCGCTGTCCTACGGTGATGACACCGAGCAATTCCAGTTCTCCATCGGCGGGGCGTTCTAGAAAAAATTGAAAGACCAGAGGAATCGCGAAAATGAGGAAACATTTGAATCCGCTCCCGGCGCTGCTGGCAATTCTCGGGCTGGTGCCCGTCGTTGCGATGGGGCAGGCAGCCCCAGCGGTCAAGATCGGGGTGGTCAACTTCGCCAGGCTTCTGCAGGAGTCCCCGCAGGCGAGGGTTACCCTGAAGTCGCTCGAGGATGAATTCGCCCCGCGCGAGCGCGAGCTGCTGGCTAAGCAGAACGAGCTCAAGGATCGGCAGGCGAAGCTGCAGAAGGACCTCCCCGTGATGGGTGTGGAGGAGCGACGCAATGCGGAGAGCAAGTTCCGGGATGACGAGCGCGACCTCGGCCGGCGCCGTAACGAGTTCGTGGAGGACTTCAACGTTCGCCGCGGAGAGGAGGTCAACAAGCTGCAGCGCCAGCTGGTCGAGCAGGTGCAGAAATTCGGCAAGGAACGCGGTTACGACCTGATCATCGGGGAGGGCATCATTTACGCGACACAAAGTGTCGACCTGACGGCGGAGATCCTCCAGTCGATCGGGGCCGGTGCGCCCGCAACGCCCTGAGGAGCAGGCGGCATTGAACGGGGCGCGCTCATGCAAATGACGCTCGGCATGCTCGCCGTGCGCCACGGCTGTGAACTGCGCGGTGACCCGGATGCGGTAGTCACCCACGTGGCGACACTTGCGGCTGCCGAGCCCGGGTCCCTGGCATTTCTGGCCAATCCCCAGTACCGAAGCCAGTTGCCGCAGACGCGGGCGACTGCAGTGGTGCTGTCGGCGGCGGATGCCGAAGCCTGCCCGGTGGGCTGCCTGCTCAGTGCCAATCCGTACCTGAGCTACGCTGCCATGGCCGCCGATCTGCACCCCCCGGCTGTGCTTTCCCCGGGCGTGGCTGCCGGCGCCCGCGTGGCCCCCGACGGCAAGGTGCCCTTAAGTTGCCAGATCGAAGCCGGGGCGGTCATCTCATCGGGCGCGCGCCTCGGGGAGCAGGTTTATGTCGGGCCGAACGCCGTGATAGGGGCTGAATGCGTGGTCGGCGACGGCACCCGCATCATGGCCGCTGCGGTGCTCTACGAGAGGACGCGGATCGGGCGCCGCTGTCTCGTGCATTCGGGGGTGGTCCTCGGCGCGGATGGTTTCGGGATTGCCAGGGACAGCAGTGGCGCGTGGACGAAGGTGCCGCAGGTTGGCAGTGTAGTCATCGGCGACGATGTGGAAGTCGGCGCCAATACGACCATCGACCGCGGCGCCATCGGGGATACCGTCATAGGCAACGGCGTCAAGCTGGACAACCAGATACAGATCGGCCACAACGTCACGATCGGTGAACACACGGTAATCGCTGCATTCGCCGGGGTGTCGGGCAGCACGCATATCGGCGCCCGCTGCATCATCGGGGGTGCGGCCCGTTTTGCGGGGCACCTGGAAATCGCCGACGATGTCGTGATTGGCGGCGACGCCAAGGTCACCCACTCGATTTCACAGCCGGGAGTTTATGGCGGTACCATCCCGGCGGGCGAGGCCAGACAGTGGCGCAAGAATGCCGTGCGCTTCGGGCAGCTCGACGAGCTTGCCAAGCGGCTGCAACGGCTGGAGCAGTTGGTGAAGACGCTGACCGGCGGCAGACAGTGATACACCCAACGGCAGTGATTTCTCCGGAGGCGGAGCTGGCCGATGGCGTGGCGGTAGGGCCGTACGCGGTCATCGGGGCGCGGGTTCAGCTCGGCCGTGGCACCGTGATCGGCGCACACGTGGTCATCAGCGGTCCGACCCGGATCGGCGAAGGTAACCGGATCTTCCAGTTTGCCTCGGTGGGAGAAGAGCCGCAGGACAAGAAATACGACGGTGAGGAAACCTTTCT
>JAKLLP010000380.1 GCA_023150055.1 Gammaproteobacteria bacterium
GCAAGCCGGCCTCGATCACTTCCCAGCGCGATGAGTCCACCATGATCGGCACACGCGCGATGTCGGGCTCGCCCGCGACGAGCTTCAGGAAACGCTCCATCGCGGCCACCGAGTCGAGCATGCCCTCGTCCATGTTGACGTCGATCACCTGGGCCCCGTTCTCGACCTGCTGGCGCGCCACGGCGAGCGCATTGGTGTAGTCATCGGCGGCGATCAGGCGGCGAAACTGGGCGGAGCCCGTGACGTTGGTGCGTTCGCCGATATTCACGAACAGGGAATCCGCGGTCACGTTGAAGGCCTCGAGACCCGCCAGACGCAGGGCGGGCGGCACCCGCGGCACCGTCCGCGGCCGCACGCCGGCCACCGCGGCGCGAATCGCGGCGATATGCTCGGGCGTCGTGCCGCAGCACCCGCCGACCATGTTGAGCAGGCCATCCGCGGCAAACGCCCCGAGCACGCGTGCCATGTACTCGGGCGTGTCGTCATAGCCGCCGAACTCGTTCGGCAGCCCGGCGTTGGGGTGAACGCTCACGCGGGTATCGGCGATACGCGCCAGCTCGGCGACGTAAGGGCGCAGGTCTTCGGCGCCGAGAGCGCAGTTCAGCCCCATCATGAACGGCTGCGCATGGCGCACCGAGTTCCAGAAGGCTTCCGTGGTCTGCCCCGAGAGCGTGCGGCCGGAGGCGTCGGTGATGGTGCCGGAGACCATCACCGGCACCCGCTCGCCGAGTTCGTCGGCGAGGGCGAGGATGGCGTACAGCGCCGCGCGCGCGTTCAGCGTGTCGAACACCGTCTCGACCATGAGGAAGTCCGCGCCGCCGGCGAGCAGGTTGCGCGCGGCTTCGCCGTAGGTCGCCACCAGCTCCTCGAAGCCGATGTTGCGAAAGCCCGGATCGTTGACGTCGGGCGAGAGCGAAGCGGTGCGGTTGGTGGGGCCGAGCACCCCGGCCACGAAGCGCGGCGCGCCGGTTTTCGCCGCGACCTCGTCGGCCACCTGGCGCGCGAGCCGGGCCCCGGCGAGGTTGATCTCGCCCACGAGATCCTGCAGGCCATAGTCCCCGAGCGCAGGCGCGCTCGAGCTGAAGGTATTGGTCTCGATGATGTCGGCCCCGGCCTCGAGGAACATGCGGTGCACACCGGCGATGACCTCCGGGCGGGTGAGTGTCAGCAGGTCGTGGTTGCCGCGCAGGTCCTTCGACCAGGCGGCGAAGCGCTCGCCGCGGTAATCGGCCTCCCCGAGCTGCTCGCGCTGCAGCATGGTGCCCATCGCCCCGTCGAGAATCGCAATGCGCTCCCCCAGCAGGCCCTGGAGCGCGTCGAAGCGTGCGTGGCGGTCTCGTGGTGCGTTCATGCTGCGGCCTCTCCCCGGGGGCGCAATCCCAGCGCGTAGCAGATGGCATAGGTCAGCTCCGCCCGGTTCAGCGTATAGAAATGAAACTCGCTCACGCCGTGTCGGCGCAGGCGGCCGACCAGCTCGATCGCCACGCTGGCGGCGATCATCTGCCGCGTTTCGGCATCATCGTCCAGCCCCTCGAAACGCTGATGCAGCCAGGCGGGCACCTTCGCGCCGCAGCGGGCGGCGAAGTTCAGCATCTGCGAAAACTTGTTGATCGGCAGCAGCCCCGGGACGATCGGCCCGCTGACGCCGGCCGCCACGCAGCGATCGCGGAAGCGCAGGTACTGGTCGGTGTCGAAGAAGAACTGCGTGATCGCGCGGGTGGCGCCGGCGTCGAACTTGCGCTTGAGGTGCTCGATGTCGAAGGCCGGGCTCGGCGCCTCGGGATGCGTGTCCGGATAGGCCGCCACCGAGATCTCGAAGTCACCGACGCGCTTCAATGCCGCCACCAGCTCGTCCGCGTAGGCAAACCCGCCCGGAAAGGGGGTGTACCTGGCCTGGCCGGCGGGCGGATCGCCGCGCAGCGCCACGATGTGGCGGATCCCCTCCTGCCAGTAACGGGTCGCGATGGCGAGCACCTCCTCGCGCGTGGCGCCGACGCAGGTCAGGTGCGGAGCGCTGGTGAGACCGGTCTCGCTCGCGATGCGCGTGACGATGTTGTGGGTACGATCGCGCGTGGAGCCGTCGGCACCGTAGGTCACGGACACGAAACGCGGTCGCAGCGGTGCGAGCCGATGCACCGCCTTCCAGAGGTTCGCCTCCATCGCTTCCGTCTTCGGCGGGAAGAATTCGAAAGAAACCTGCACCGGGTCAGTCATCTGTGCCAGTCCTTGCCCGGCCAGCGGCCGGAAATGCGGAAATCAACGCATACTCGGGCGTGCGGCCCGGAAACCTCGCCGGGCGGCCGCAGCGAAAACCGGCGCCACGCAACATGACGCCCAGCTGGTTCTCGTAGAGCGCGCGCGGCCCGCCGCCGCTCGGCAGGCGCAGCGCCGCCGGCAAGACCCGATCGAGGATGAGGAGCCGCCCGGCCGGTCGCAGCACGCGCAGCGCCTCGGCGAGCGCCGCGAGCGGCCGCTCGCTCAGCGACAGCACCTCATCCAGCACCACGAGATCGAAGCTGACGTCGCCGAAGGGCAACTCGTGCATGTCGCCCGCGCGTATGGTGCAGCTCGTGCAGCCGGCGTCCTGCAACCGCGAGCGCGCCAATACCCGCATACCCCGCGAGGCATCGAGACCCACGGCCGTGGGGGGGGGGGGGG
>JAKLLP010000381.1:0-343 GCA_023150055.1 Gammaproteobacteria bacterium
CCGGCGGTGTCCTGCCCGGCCCGGTACGCGTCCGGATCCTCGACCTTCATCAGCATCAGTTCCAGCTCGCGCCGCTGGGTGTCCATCTCCGCGATCTTCTCGAGCAGTTCGCGCTGCTGCTCGTTGATCGCCTGCATCTTCGCGCGCAGCTCGGCATTCTGCCGTTCGCGCTCTCCGGTCGTGCCGGCGTCGCCGTCTTCCGCACCAAAGGCGGCGCCGGACAGGGCGACCCCTAATGAGGCGAGCAGCAATGACAGGCGAAAGCTTCTCATGACAGTACTCCGTCGCTACGGCCGCCGGCCGGAACGTGCGCATTGTACACGCCCGGGGAGCTGTGCCGCCG
>JAKLLP010000381.1:353-2304 GCA_023150055.1 Gammaproteobacteria bacterium
GGCGGTTGTGGTTGCGGTCGGTTGGAAAAACCGCCGGATCAGCGCTGCATCAACAGGCTCTGATCGACGGCCCGGCTGGCAGAGATGGCTTCCGTGATCTGCGAGACGTTCTGCACGGAGACATCGATGACCGTCTGGGTGCTCAGCGCCTGGTTATCCAGCGTATTCTGGATGATGTTTGCGACAGCGGGCGCCAGGTTGCCCAGGGAATCGGTGCTGACGAAGTTGCCGGTACCGTTCTGGATGGTGATGGCATCGAGCTGGGCCAGCCCGCCGCTACCGCTGATTTTCATCAGGTCGTCGACGTAGAGCGCCGAGGAGAACTGCTCGATGCCGTTGATGCTGCCCGTGCGGGTCACACCGATGGAAACCGCGAGATCTCCGCCCACATCGAGGCCGCCGCGCATCTCGCCGAGCGCCCCGTCGTCCACCGCGGCCAGGCTCGCCAGTGCCGCGGGGGGCTCGTCGGTCTGGGCCACCGCCTCCTGGGGTTCGTCGCCATCCGGCCGCGGGCGCTGCTTCTCGCGCAGGCGGTTCAGGCCCACTTCGCGGATCTCGTTCAGCAGGGCCTGGACCTCGGCGCGCTGCTGCTCGATCGTCTCCCGCTGGCGCTCGAGTTCGAGCCGCTGCGTGTTGATGCGCTCGATCTCCTGCGCGAGGAGCTGGCCCTGCTTGCGCACTTCCTGCTGCTGCTCCTCCAGGGTGCGGCGCTGGCGGTCCATGTCGGCGAGCTGCCGTTCCACGGCCGGGTCGGTGCGCGCTGCGCTCGCCTGGCGGCTGTCGAGTTCGCGGCGCTGCGCCTCGACGCGTGCCAGGGTCTGCTCGAGGCCCAGGCGTTGCTCTTCGAACCGGCGCAGTTGGTCGGCGAGCGCCGCGCCCTGCGTGTTCACGGTGTCGAGCTGAGCCAGCAGGCTCGTGCTGCGCTGCTCGAATGCCTGGCGTTGCCGTGCGAGTTCCTCGCGCTGGGCGCTGAGCGCGCCGGATTCCGCGCTGACCTGTGCCTTGAGCTCGCGGAATTCCGCCAGAGCGCTCTCGACACGCGCGGCCGTGTCGCTTTCGATCGCAACCTGGGCCTGTGGCCTCGCCGTGAGCGAGGCGCCCCACTGCCAGGTCACGGCTGCGAGGCCGGCCACGACCGGTAACGCCAGCGCAACCACGGAACGGCGTACCAGCCGCTCCCTACGGACGCGGCGGCCCACGGGCGCGTATTTCGCGACCAGGGAGTCCAGATCGGTGGCGGCGGTTTGTGGTGCTGGGCCGGTCATCGCCTGATTCTTCAGAGCACGCCGTTCAGTACCGTCAGGTTGGCGAGGCTCTCACGATCCACCGCCAGTTCGAGCGGTGCCCGCAGAATCCTGCCCCAGTCGGCATTCGCGTTGAAATTGCGCTGCCCGACCGCCGCCTTGTTGCGGATGATGAACAGAATGCCGTTTTCCCACATCTTCTGGAACTCGCTGCGCGGCACGCTGCGCAGGCCGAGGGAGGGGTCGCCGAGAACCACCTCCTGCTCGGAGACACCCTTGACCACCACGAAATGCCGGTAACCGCGGTAGTTGATGAGCGCGATGGCGGGCACCTTGGCGTCTGTGAGCGTCGACAGTTCCGCCTGGTAACCGTCGGCCTGGTAACCGATGGCTTCGAGGTAGTTTTTCATATCGAGCAGCGAAAAGCCGACCTTGGTGATTTTCTCCTGGTCGCCTTTCTCGAACATGGCGCGGAACGCCTTCGCCTCGCCGGTGGGGTCTTCGTAATGATAGGTCAGCAGGGTCGCGAGCGCGGCCGAGCCGCAGCTGAAGTCGTACTGCTGGCGCACCACGCGGTCGAACTTGCGCTCCTGGATGCTTCTGACCGCTACGTTGCTGACGCCTTCGCTGCAGCCGGGAATCCATACGGTTCCGGCTGTGGCGGTCGTCGTCAAAAGAAAGGAGGCGAGGGCAGCCAGTCCGGCGGT
>JAKLLP010000381.1:2314-2657 GCA_023150055.1 Gammaproteobacteria bacterium
CTGCATGGGGCTCTCCTTGGCGATGGTCTGAAAGTCCCCGGGGTCCTGTCTCTCAATGTCGGCCTGCCTTGCCCCCGGTGTGCCTGCAGGCTTCCTATCGGACTCTCCCCGCGGATCAGGGATCGAGTGCGACGTTGACGATAGTGGAATTCTGTATCAGGACATTATTACCCGTGTTCTGGATCACAGTCACGAACCCGGTCGAGTCCTGGAACGCCGCCCCGGAAACGCTGTTGTTGCCGGACTGGGTGTTCATCGCGATGTTGTCCTGCACCACGCCGTTGAGGTCCTGATCGTTGATCACGATCTTGTCGACCTGGATCGCGGCCTTGGCACTCTCTGC
>JAKLLP010000382.1 GCA_023150055.1 Gammaproteobacteria bacterium
TTCTCACGCAGCCGCAGGCTGATCAGGTAGTCCCAGTAGTCCTTTTTGGGATAAATGGTGACCAGCTTTTCCAGCGTGGCGGACGCGCCCTTGGTATCACCGAGATTCTGTTGCGAACTGCGCACGATCTGAAGCCAGTTTTCTTCGGGCTTCTTACCGGCCTTCTCGGCCGCTGCGATAGCGCTCTGCATGATCGTGACAGCGTTCTTGTAGTCCTTCTGCAGATAGTGGGCCTGGGCGACCAGCACTTTGGTATCCAAGTCTGCGCCATCCGCCTGCACCCAGCGATCACCGTATTCGATGACCTTGGGATAATTCTTCACGGCGGAATACAGCTGGGCCAGCGCCTTCAGGCGGTCATTGACCTGATCAGCCGGCATCTTGGGAGACTTGAGGTTCTGCTCGTAGATCCGCGCCACCTCCGCGTACTTTCTCTTCTGCAGGAGGATGTAGCCCTTGAATTCGTTGATCTGGTATTGCTCGAATTCGTTTTTCTTGGCGACCGCGTCGGCTTCCTGGACCTTTGCCAGGGCCTTGTCCCAGTCCTGCTTCTGAATCGCCTCCTGGGCGGCCTTCATCGGCTTGCCCACCTTCGCCCCGATCTTGTCCTCGGCCGACACATTGGCGGCCGTGATGAGCGCAAATACGGCCACGATCATCGCCGCGAAAAACCTGAAAGCGCCGTTCGATCTCATGATTCCAACATCCCGCATCGTTCTGTTCCTGTACCTACGTTCGACTGGCTCGCCCGGCAGTTGTTGCACGCCTGCCGACACTTCTGCTACTCGGCAGCATACTGCTCCATGCCCACAAAACCGATCTTGGTCAGCCCTTGTCGCTGGGCGAGCGCAAGTGCCTTGGCCACCGTGTCGTATCGGGCGCGTCGATGGGCGCGCACATGAAGCTCGGGCGAGGGGATCTTGCCGGCTTCGACGCTGAAGTACTTCTCGAGCGTCGTCAGGCTCGGCACTGTCGTCCCATTCCAGAGGATAGTGCCGTCGAAGTCGATCTCCAGCTCGATGACCTCAGGCGGCACTGGCGGCTCCACGGCATTCGGGTTCGGCCTCGGCATGTCGAGCTTGACCGCATGGGTCATGACCGGGATCGTGATAATGAACATGATGAGCAATACCAGCATGACGTCGATCAATGGCGTCGTGTTGATATCCATCATGGGCTCGTCTTCGCCACCTCCGCCAACGCTCATTCCCATGAGTGTGCGCCTCCGCGAAAAAGCTCAAACCGCATGCCGCAGGATTGTCCTGAAACGGCGTTTACCTGAAGCCCCGATCGGGCTCTGTAATGAAACCCACCTTGATGACGCCGCCCCGCTGGATTATGAAAATGGTGCGGCCGACGTCCTCGAACCGCGCGTTACTGTCACCACGAATATGAATCTCGGGTTGCGGGTCCTGCACCGCGACTGACTTGACCAGCTCCAGCAGCGCCTGGTCGTCTGGCACCTGCGACTGGTTCCAGAACACATCGCCGTTTTCATCGATGGCAACCGTGATGTTTTCAGGCTTGGTCTGGGTCGGCTGGTTGGCGACCAGCGGGAGATCGACCTTGACTGTCTGTGTGATGACCGGAATCGTGATCAGGAAGATAATCAGCAGGACCAGCATCACGTCCACGAGGGGCGTGGTATTGATTGCCGACATCGCCTCCTCGTCGCCGCCCTCCCCGGGCACTGACATACCCACGTCATTTACTCCGCGTCGGTGCTGCCTTTCCGCCTGACTCCAGGCGAGCACCACTGACCAGGTATTGCTGCACTTCAGTGGCGAAATACCTGACTTCTTCGAGCAAGGCCTTGTTACGGCGCAGCAGCCAGTTGTAACCGAGCACAGCAGGAACCGCGACCGCCAGGCCGATGGCGGTCATGATCAGTGCCTCGCCGACGGGGCCCGCAACCTTGTCGATGCTCGCCTGACCGGCGATACCGATGGCGATCAGCGCGTGATAGATGCCCCAGACGGTTCCGAACAGGCCGATGAATGGCGCCGTCGAACCTGCCGAGGCGAGAAAAGAGAGGCCGCCGGCCATCTCGTTGTTGACGCGATCCACCGCGCGCTGCAGTGACTGCGTTATCCACTCGTGCAGCGGGATCTGATCCGTCAGGCGCCCCTCGTGGTGCTCCGCGGCCTTCACCCCCTGCTCGGCGATCATGCGAAACGCATTATCGGGGTCCTTCAGGGAAGCGATGCCGTCTTTCAGCGAATTGCCGTTCCAGAAGTTCTTCTCGGTCTCGACGAACTGCCGACGCAGCCGGCTCTGGTCCCAGAGCTTGGTGAAAATGATGTACCACGAGGCAAGCGACATAATGACCAGGATCATGAGCGTTCCCCGGGCCACAAAGTCCCCCTGTGCCCACAGAGCACTCAGGCCATAGGGGTTATCGACGACCGGCGGAGTTTCGCCGGCAGTCGTCGTCGTCAGGTCGCCCATGTCATTGGCCGGAGCGCTGAGGTCGACCGCGTCGGTTTCCACCGGTGGTACGGCCCCCTCGTCCAGCGTCAGGCTCGTTGGTGCCTCGGCCGGCGCGGCCACGGGCTCGGTGGGCGCTGGCGCCTGGCCAGCCAGCGCCAGTGTCAATGCGAGTGCTGCTAAGTCAACCATGGTCTCTACTTCCCCTAAAAGCGCGAGC
>JAKLLP010000383.1 GCA_023150055.1 Gammaproteobacteria bacterium
TTGCCCGAGACCGGCGTCAGGCGTCCGTCGCGTGTACTGGTCGAGCGAGTACAGGTTCTGGACGGTGCCTTTGCCAAAGGTCTGCTGGCCGATGACGATGCCGCGGCGATAGTCCTGTATTGCGGCCGTGAAGATCTCCGAGGCGGAGGCGCTGAAGCGATCCACGAGGACCACGAGTGGGCCGGAGTAAGCGACCGAGGGTTCCGGGTCCGGCAGTACCTCCACGCGACCGGTGGTGTCTCGCAGCTGCACCACCGGACCATTCTCGATGAAGAGTCCGGTGAGCGATGTGGCTTCGGAGAGATGTCCACCGCCGTTGCCGCGCAGGTCGATGACGACACCTTCGATGCCCTCGGCGCTCAGCTCCTCTATCAGGCGGCGTACATCACGCGTCGTGCTGGTGTAGTCTTCGTCCCCGTTATTGCGCGCATCGTAGTCCTGATAGAAGCTCGGAACGGTGATCACGCCGACCTTGATCTTGCGACCGTTACGCTCGATTTCCTGCACTTCGCCCTTGGCGGCCTGCTCTTCGAGCTTCACCTTGTCGCGGGTCAGCTCGATCAACTGCTCAGTGCCACCCGGCAGGGCGCCGCCCGGCAGCACCTGCAGGCGCACGACCGTGCCACCCGGGCCGCGAATCAGGCGCACGACATCGTCGAGTTCCCAACCGACCACATCGACGAGTTCATCATCGTCGTCCTGGCCGACCGCGGTGATGCGATCGTCGGCTTTCAGGCGACCGTCGATAGCGGCGGGTCCGCCAGGGATCACGTTGAGAACCTTCACGACTTCGTCATCGAGCTGCAGCGTGGCGCCGATCCCCTGGTAGGAAAGGCTCATCTGGATCCGGTATTCCTCGGATTGCCGCGGGGAGAGGTAACTGGAGTGGGGGTCCAGCGTCCGTGCGAACGAGTTCATGAAGGTTTCGAAGACTTCGTCGCTGTCGAGTCCGTTGATCCGCTTCAACACCCGCTCGTAGCGCTTGCGCAGGATCTCGGCCGTTTCCTCCCACGTCTTGTCTGCCATCCGCAGGCCGAGGGCATCGTTCTTGACGCGCTTGCGCCAGTTCTCCTGCATTTCCTGCGCCGAGGTCATCCACGGCGACTCCTCGCGGTCGAAGCGGAACTCTTCATCGACCGTGAAGTCGGGTTCCTTGTCCAGCAACGACAGGGCAAACGCGAGATTCTGCTGGGCTCGCAGCCTGTAGAGCCTGAAGATGTCGAATACCGGCTCCACGTCACCGTTGGCCAGCACGTCATCGAGGGATTGGCGATAGCGTGAGAAATAGACGATGTCGGACTCGAGGAAATACTGCCGGTTGCTATCGAGTGCCTCGAGGTAGTTCCTGAGGATCTGCTCGGACATCCGATCGTCGATGCTCATCCGCGAGTAGTGGAAGCGCTGCACGAGCTGCGTCGTCTTGCGGGCTACCTGCTGTTGGCGCGCATTGGACTCGAGCGGCGCCGGGACGACGCTCGGGGGCGCCTCCGCCGTGGCGCGCGCCGGCCCGGAGGCCGCTGGCAGGGCGAGGATGATCGACAGCTGGAGTAGAGCGAGCAGCCCTCGGGTAGCCCCTCGCCAGCCGCAGACGGTCGTTGCGCGATTCACCGGGTTCCTGTTCAATTTCGCCATCGTCGTTAGTGGGATCATACCAAGCATGGCCGGTCGTGGCAGCGGCGGCCGTCACGCGTCACCACCATGCATCCGTTTGTCGCCATTCTCGGCATCGTCGCTGGCAGCCTGGTCTCACTGGCCTTCGGGCTGGCGGTAGTCCTGCTCGTCTTCTGGTTGCTGCAGGATGACCATCCGCGTTTCGCCGCCGAACTGCCAGAAGTAGCGCGTGGTTTTGCGACCTTCTTCGTGCTGGCGATTCTCGCGGCCGCGGCTTTCCTCGGGACGGTCAAGCAACGGGCCTGGCGCTACCCGCCGCTCACCCTGCTGTGGGGTGGGCTGCTCGCGACCGGCTGGTATTACTGGCCTGACTGAGGCATCAGGGACGCGGCGCGACATAAGGTCCGATGCCCGAACAGGTGCGCCGGGCTGCGCTAATCGGCAGGGTCGTCTTCGCGTGCTGCAAGGTAACGCTGCACGCGGGCCCGCAGCATCCACACGGCCCAGCAACTGAGCGGGGCGAGCAGTATCAGCAGGGCGAGCGGCTGGCCCCGTGCCGCGTCGGCATAAATCACCTCGAGATAACTGGCAAAACCGCGCGGGCCGGCGTACGGCCCGGCGAGGCGGCTGCCCCCAAGATAGGCGGCCAGCGGCGTCACGAGTCCGCCGATCAGGAGCATGGCAATAATCCAGGACAAGTGGCGCATGGTGGCCTTCCCCCCCCCGTCATTGGCCCGCAGCTTGCCGTTGATTGTCTCAGCCGGGCGGGCGTTTAGGAACAGGACCGGCTTGCTCACACGGGGCGCCTGCGGTCCGTGGGCGCCGGCGGTGGCGCCAGGACAGGATCGCGATGCCCGCGTGCAGACAGCCGAGTGCGAGCAGTACGGCATACGGCAGCGGCCAGGCGGGGTCGGGGAGATACAGGCCGCCCGCGAGCGCGCCTGTACCGCAGGCGAGATAGATCCACGGCACGGCCACATAGAGTGGCCGGGGCAGCCAGATCCGTTTGCACAGCAGGACGC
>JAKLLP010000384.1 GCA_023150055.1 Gammaproteobacteria bacterium
CCGGGTGAATGCCGAGCGCCTCGTGCAGTTGTGGATCGAAGGGCTGTCCGGCGGGATCGATCTCGCCGATACCGAACTTTTCCAGGGTCGACCGCAGCAGGCGCAGCGTTGCCCGTTTGCCCTCGAGCAGGCTGTCGGCGGATGCGCTGGCGCCGGCGTCCAGCCCCATCTCCAGGCTGTCGACCACGCCGAGCAGTTCTGCTGCCATCCGCTCCATCCCGAACTTCCTCGCCTGCTCGACATCACGCGCCGCACGCTTGCGGAAGTTATCCAGTTCGGCAACCGAGCGCAGGTACTTGTTCCAGTTCTCCTGGGCGGCCGCCTGCGCCTCGGCGAGCGGATCATCCGGCGGCAGGTTCCTCTCCCCGGCGTCTCCTTCGCCCGGCCCGCTTGCCTTTTCCACATCCGTCATCGATACCTCCGCCGGAAAAACGCCGACACGCCAAGCCCATGGGCCCGGCGCGCGGCCAACAGTGTTTCTATGGGGCCTACTGGCCTGAATTCAAGGCGGCACCGACCAGCCGTGCCGTGATGTCCACGATCGGTATGACGCGTTCGTAGGCCATCCGCGTCGGCCCGATGACCCCCAGCACCCCGACGATCTCCTCCCCCACCTTGTACGGGGCCGTCACTATGCTGCAATCGTCGAGTATCCGGTAACCGGACTCTTCCCCGATAAAAATCTGCACCCCATCCGCCGCGATGCTGCGATCGAGCAGGTGCAGGATCTCCCGCTGCGTGCTGAACGCATCGAACAACTGCCGCAGCTTCTCGATGTCGGACAGCTCCTGGAACCCCATGAGCTGCGTTTCGCCGCTGACGATCATCTCCGAGCGCTCCTGGCCGAGGTCGAGCGCGCGCTCGGCCACGGCGATCGCGTCTATCATCAGCCGGTTCATGGTCTCGCTGGTCTCGCGCAGCTCCTCGATGATCCGATCACGCACTTCGCGGATGTCGTGGCCGACGAATCGTTCGTTGAGAAAATTCGCCGCGCGGCGCAGCTCGCTTTCCGAATATTGACGATCCACGGCCAGGACACGGTTCTGCACCTCGTGATCATTGACCACCAGGATCGCGAGCACCCGCTGGTTCGACAGGGACAGAAACTCCACCTGGCGCAAGGTGACGCTTCGCGCGCGCGGCAGCGTGACCACGCCCGCCATCTGCGTCAGGCTCGATAGCGCGACGGACGCCGCCTCGGCGAGCGTCTTGGCATCGCCCGCCGCCTCACTCCCGATCCGGTTCTGCAGGCGGCTCAGTTCCGTTGCCGGCAGCGGCTGGAGTTTGACGAGCGTATCGACGAAAAATCGATAGCCCTTCGCGGTTGGCACGCGACCGGCTGAGGTATGAGGCGCCGCCACAAACCCATATTCCTCGAGATCCGCCATCACGTTGCGGATGGTGGCGGCGCTCAGATTGAGGCCGCTCGCCCGCGCCAGCGTCCGCGAGCCGACCGGCTGGCCGTCGCGGATGTACTGCGCGACCAGTGCCCGCAGTATCTGCGCAGAGCGGTCTGATGGCGGGTTGCCGTGTTGGTCCGTCATGGGGTGGGATAGAAACCGGGAAAAACTTAGCGATTCAAAGACCTGGAGAGCACGCTATCAATCGGGTTCGCGAAGTGTCAAGCACGGCGGTAATCACCCCTTGCCACGCTTGCCCCGCACTTCCCGGGGCCTGTAATGTTGCAGCTGCACGGCTGGTTTGTGCGTGTTCAATCAATTGCCTGGAGCGGCGTACTGCCCCTGGAGCCTGCTTGACTCAAACGACATTTCCAGCCGTCGCTCTCATCGGCAACCCGACCGATGCGCGCGTCCTCGGCACCATGCGCACGCTCGCCGCACATCTCGCCTCGCGTGGAGCGGCAGTATACGCTGCCGATACCGTGCCATCCGGTACGCTGCCAGATTCAGTCAAGCGTGTCGCCGAGGCCGGGTTGCCGGGCCCTACCCGCCTGCTCGTAGCCGTCGGCGGTGATGGCAGCATGCTTTATGCCGCACGCCGCGCGGCCGGAACCGGGGTACCGCTGCTCGGCATAAATCTCGGTCGTCTCGGCTTCCTCGCCGACGTCGGCCCGGCCGACATGCTTGCCACTATCGACGACATCCTGCAGGGGCGCTACGAGACCGAGCGACGCATGCTGCTGCGTGCCGAGATCACCGAGTCCGGGCGCGTGATCGGCGAGGGGCTGGCCCTCAACGACATCGTCGTCAGCCGTCACGATCCCGGCCGAATGCTCGAAATCCGCACTTTCGTCGACGGCGCTTATGTCAACACACACGGCGGGGACGGCTTCATCGTTGCCACGGCCACGGGCTCCACGGCCTATTCGCTGAGCTGTGGCGGCCCGATCGTCGCCCCATCGCTCGAAGCCATCGTGCTGGTGCCAATCTGCCCGCACACGCTGAGCGAGCGGCCCATCATCGTGCCGGCCGCGGCAGTTACAGAGATTGCCATCAGCGAGCCGCACTCGGCCCGCGCCGACGTCATCTGTGACGGGGAGATCACCGGGCATCTCGCGCCCGGTCGGCGGCTGCGGGTGCGGGCGGCGGCGGAGCGCGTCGAACTGGTCCACCCGCACGGCTACGATTACTTCCACATACTGCGCGACAAGTTGCACTGGGGCCGCGAC
>JAKLLP010000385.1 GCA_023150055.1 Gammaproteobacteria bacterium
GTCCAGGGGCGCTACGACGTGGTGTGCCCCATGACCACCGCCTGGGACCTGCACGAGGCCTGGCCGGAGGCGGATTTCCGCCTCGTCCCGGATGCCGGCCACTCGGCCTTCGAGCCCGGCATCACCCACGAACTTGTTTCGGCAACGGATCGATTCGGAAGCTCATGACCAGCAGTTCACTCCTGATCGTCAACGCGAATATCGTCAACGAGGGCCGCATCACCGTGGGTGACGTGTTCGTGCGCGACGGGCGCATCGAGCAGGTGGGGTTCTCGCTCACGGGCCAGCAGGCCGACCGGGTGATCGACGCGCGCGGCCGCCACCTGCTGCCCGGCATGATCGACGACCAGGTGCACTTCCGCGAGCCGGGGCTCACCCACAAGGGTGACATCGCCTCGGAGTCCGCGGCGGCAGTCGCCGGCGGCATCACCAGTTTCATGGACATGCCCAACACGATCCCGAATGCCACCTCCCGCAGCGCCCTGGCCGACAAGTACGTGCTGGCGGCTGGCCGCGCCCGCGCCAACTACGCTTTTTATCTCGGCGCGGCGAACGACAACCTCGAGGAAATCAAGGCTGTCCGTCCCGAGCAGACCTGCGGCGTGAAGGTCTTCATGGGCGCCTCGACCGGCAACATGCTGGTCGACGATCCGGTGGTGCTGGAGAAGATCTTCGCCGAGTGCCCGGTACTCGTCGCGACGCACTGCGAGGACCCCGGCCTCATCCGGGAGAACCAGCAGCGCTATATCGAGGAGCACGGGCCGGACATCCCGCCGGAGGCGCATCCGGTCATCCGCTCCGCCGAGGCCTGTTACCGCTCTTCCTCGCTCGCCGTGGAACTCGCCCGCAGGCATGACGCGCGCCTGCACGTGCTGCATCTCACCACGGCGCAGGAGATGGCGCTGTTCACGCCTGGCCCGCTCGCGGGCAAGCGCATCACTGCCGAGGTCTGTGTGCATCACCTGTGCCTCGACGATTCGAAATACCAGGAACTCGGCAACCTCATCAAATGCAACCCGGCGGTGAAGACCGCCGCCGACCGTCTCGCGCTGCTGCAGGCGCTGCAGGACGACCGCATCGACATCGTGGCGACCGATCATGCGCCGCATCCCCTGCAGGAGAAGGAACAGGCCTACCAGCGCGCACCGAGCGGCCTGCCGCTGGTCCAGCATGCTCTGCCGCTGCTCCTCGAGCACTTCCACGATGGCGTGCTCTCGCTGGAGACGATCGTGCGCAAGTCGAGCCATGCGGTAGCCGACCTGTTCGGGATCCGCGATCGCGGCTACGTCCGGGAAGGGCACTGGGCGGACCTCGTTCTCGTGGACCTCAGGCGCAGTCTCGAGGTGCGCGGCGACGATTGCCTGTACAAGGTGGCGTGGTCACCGTTCGAGGGGATGACGCTGCGCTCGCAGGTTGCCCTGACGCTGGTCAACGGCGTGGTCGTGTGGGAGGACGGGGGCCTCACCGGCGAGGTGCCGGGGCGCCGGCTGGAATGCAATGTCGCCCGGTGAGGCCGGGGAGAGCGCGCGATGAGCTGGATACGCCGGGCCGATCTTGGGCGGCTGGTGGTGCAGGCACTCGATGACCCGCGCGCGATCGGCAAGGTCTATCACGCTCACGACCCGGACCGCACCCGTTTCTGGGCCATCCCGATGAACTGACGAACGCGGGCGACGCGTGATTGCGCCACCTGTTCGGCAACCGGTAGACTCGGCTGCAAGGCGGCGCGGGGAGCGCCGGCGATCGTGGGGGTAGGCATCATGAGCAGAACGGGTTGGTGGGTCGCCGGCATGCTGCTGGCAACGCAGGCTGCGAACGCGGAATGGAGCGCGACGGTCACGGGCACCTCGGACTACGACTTCCGGGGCATCTCGCAGACGGAGGGCGATCCCGCCCTGCAGGGCAGCGTCGACTACGCCGCGGGGCTGTTCTATGGCTCGATCTGGGCGAGCACCATCGACTTCGGGGAGGACGTGGACGGTGACGTCGAAGTCGACCTGGTCGCCGGTCTCGCGAGCGAAACGGAGCGCGGCATCCGCTGGGACGTCGGCGCGACCTACTACGTGTACCCCGGTTCCAACGAGGACCTCGCCAACGGCATAGAAGAGTCGCCCGACTACGCCGAGATCTACGGCGGGCTCGGCTACGGGCCGCTCGACGTGAAGTACTGGTGGAGCCCGGACCTGTACGACTCGGACGAGACCGCCTCCTACCTCGAGGCGAACCTCGGCGTCGACCTGCCGGCGGAGTTCGGGCTGGTCATCCACTACGGCTACAGCTTCGGCGATTACTTCGACCTGCTCGAGGACGAGGCGAGCGCAGACCCGGACTACAACGGCGACGATGCGGACTACACGGATTTCTCCGTCGGCGTGACCCGGACGTTCGGCCGCTTCGATTCCGAGCTGAAGATGGTGACCACCAATACGGACGACTATTTCGAGGTCGATCGCGGCGCGTTTCGCAATGACACCCGCATCATCTTCGCGCTTTCGACTACTTTTCCGTGGAGTGACGACGAATAAGACGGGAGACCTGACATGAGCAGCATCCGCCGGTCTGCAGACTTCGTTCGCCTGGTCCCGGTCCTCGCGCTCGCCGCGCTGGCCGCAGGTTG
>JAKLLP010000386.1:0-2340 GCA_023150055.1 Gammaproteobacteria bacterium
GGCTGCGTATAACGGGTGAGCCCGATCTCGCCGTTCGGGTCTTCGAACGAGAGCTTCGCGATGTCGTAGCCGAGTGCGTCGGCGGCCTCGTCGTAGGTGTCGCGGGCCACCGCGAACTCGGCGGCGATGTCGCTGCCCATGCCGCGATACTGCGAACCCTGCCCCGGGAAGACAAACATGATGCGCCGCTCGGCCATGACTACTCCTCTGTGCACTCAGCGGGCGCAGAGGATAGCAAAACGGCGCTGACGCCGGCCGGGCGCCGACTCAGGCAGCGCGCCGTTCGCCTAGCCAGGCTTCCAGCTCGTCCGCCCCGCCGATGCGACGCCCATCGACGAACACCTGCGGCACCGTGCCGGAACCTGCCAGCGCGAGCAGCGCCGGATGGCGGATATCACGATTGAGCGCAAGTTCCTCGAACTCGATGCCGCGAGACTTCAGGGCCGCCTTGGCCCGCGCACAGTGCGGGCAGCCGGCCCGGGTGAGCACCACGACGCTCGGCGGCGGCATGGCCGCCGGGTCGAGGTAGCGCAGCATGGTGTCGGCATCGGACACCCGGAACGGGTCCCCGGGCTCTTCCGGCTCGATGAACATCTTTTCGACGACACCGTCCCGCACCAGCATCGAGTACCGCCACGAGCGCATGCCGAAGCCGAGATCGTCGCGGTTGACGAGGAGCCCCATCCCGCGCGTGAACTCGCCACTGCCGTCGGGGACGAAGGTAATGCGGTCGGCGCCCTGGCGCTCGCACCACTCGTTCATCACGAAGGAGTCGTTCACGGACACGCACAGGATTTCGTCGATCCCACGGGCCTGGAACGCCGGCGCGAGCTGGTGGTAGCGCGGCACGTGCGACGACGAGCAGGTCGGCGTGAACGCGCCCGGCAGCGAGAACACCACCACGTTGCGGCCGTCGAAGAGTTCGCGGGTCGTGACCTCGACCCACTCGCAGTCGCGACGTACCTTGAAGGTCACGTCCGGGACCCGATTCCCCTCCATGGACTTGAACATACTCACCTTCCTTTCTGGAACTTCCTGACCTGGGTTGATTGTCTCGATTGACCGGACGGCTGCCCGCTCACCGCGTCTCGATGAGGCTGCGCAGCATCCAGGCGTTTTTCTCGTGAATCTGCATGCGCTCGGTCAGCAAATCCGCCGTCGGCTCGTCGCCGGCCTTCTCGACGACGGGGAAGAGCTTGCGCGCGGTGCGCACGACAGTCTCCTGGCCGATCACCAGCTGGCGAATCATCTCCTCGGCAGCGGGCTGGCTCGTTTCCTCCTCGATCTCGGTGAGGGCCGCGAACGCCTTGTAGGAGCCGGGCGCCGGATGGCCGAGCGCGCGGATGCGTTCGGCGATTGCGTCGACCGCGAGCGCAAGCTCCGTGTACTGCTGCTCGAACATCAGGTGCAGCGTGTTGAACATCGGCCCCGTGACGTTCCAGTGATAGTTATGGGTCTTCAGATACAACGTGTAGCTGTCCGCGAGCAGGCGGCCGAGCCCCTCGGCAATGGCAGCACGATTCTTGTCGTCGATCCCGATATTGATGGCCATAGTCGCTCTCCTTGACGCTCCACTGGGCGGCGATCCCACGAATCGCCCGAGTACATACATTAACCCGGACCATTGTGTTTTAATTTAGAATATTTGTATTGTTTTATTCTGTTTAATCTATGAAAAGCAACCCGGCACCGGAGCCACAGCGGCACCTGCCCACCGTGCGCCAACTGCGTTACTTCGTGGCCCTGGAGAAATTCCAGCACTTCGGCCGCGCGGCCGAAGCCTGCTGCGTGTCGCAGTCGGCCTTCAGCGTGGCCATCCGCGATCTCGAGCGACTGCTCGGGCTGCGCCTGGTGGAACGCAGCAAGCGCCGGGTGACCATCACGCCCGAGGGGCGCGACGTCGCCGCGCAGGCCCGGCTCTGCCTCGGCGATCTCGAGGGACTCCTCGATCTGGCGCGGGATCGCAGCCGCCCTCTCGCAGGCCCCCTGCGCCTCGGGGTCATCCCGACCATCGCGCCGTTCCTGCTGCCTGCTGCCCTGCCGCGGATCCGGCAGCGGTTCCCGCAACTCAAGCTCTACATCCGCGAGGGCCTCACCGAGGCGCTGCTCGGCGAACTGCTCGACGGCTCGCTGGACCTCCTGCTCTTCGCCCTGCCCTACCCCCACCCCAGGGTGGAGGTCATGCGGCTCTTCCGCGACCGGTTCCTGCTCGCTGCCCGCGCCGACACCCGCCTGGTCGATCCCCGCCGGTTCACGGCAAACCGCTCGTCCGCGCAAAACATCCTGCTGCTCGAGGAAGGTCACTGCCTGCGCGAGCATGCACTGTCGGCCTGCCGGCTG
>JAKLLP010000386.1:2350-2610 GCA_023150055.1 Gammaproteobacteria bacterium
CGCGCCGCGCTCGGCGGCTTCAGCGCCTCCAGCCTGCACACCCTGCTCGAGATGGTCGCGGGCGATCTCGGCGTGACCTTCGTGCCCGAAATGGCGGTCGGCTCCGGGCTGCTGCGCGGAACCGGCGTGCGCACCTGGCCGCTGCGGGAGAAGAGCTACCGCGAGATTGCGCTCGGCTGGCGCGAGACTTCCGCGCGCGCGCAGGAATTCCGCCAGCTCGGCGCAATGCTGCAGATGCCGCAGCGCGCTCGCGCCGACTC
>JAKLLP010000387.1 GCA_023150055.1 Gammaproteobacteria bacterium
ACGAGTTCTTCACGGGTGTAGCCGGTCATCCGGCAGAACGCGTCATTGACCTCGAGGATGGTGCCATCGCCCGCATTCAGGGAAATGCCCTCGCGCGAATGCGAGAACACCAGGGCCAGCTGCTCCAGCTCGGCGTTCGAGCGCACTAGGGCCTCGGCCTGTTGCTGCAGGCGGGACTCCGCGGCCTGCCGGCGGGCCACCTCGGCGGCGAGCGCCTCGTTGTCGACGGCGAGCTGCGCACGCTGCCCTTCGACGGCCCGCACCTGCGCGTGAAGATGGCGCGAACGTCGACGCTGGCGCGCGAAGACGAGGGCGAGCGCGATCATGACCAGCGGCAACACCGCGAGCGCCTGGATATAGCCCGAGGACACGGTCTGTCCGTACAGTACGTCCGGCTCGACCAGCGTCGCCACCGAGAGGCCGGTGCCGCTCACCGGCAGGCGCACGGCGAGCAGGTCGCGAGCAGGCGCGGCGCTCAACTGCACCCGCTCGAGCGGGCGGACCGCGCGCTCGGGAAGCTGCTCCAGCGCGGAACCGAGCGCGGACGGCAGCGGCGCGCGCTGCCCCGCAGGCATCAGCACGCTGCCGTCACGGCCGATGATGAGTTCGATGTAGCTGGGCGCGCCGCCCCGCTCCCCCGGATGGGCGATCAGGGTTGTCGCCAGCGCAGTGAGCGACCCGGTCGCGACGAGCATGCCCTGGTGGTCGCCGCGGAACACCACCGGTGCCTGCACGCGGTAGTCCGCGCCATCGTCGGCGATGTGCACCAGGACCTCGCGCCCGTGCACCGTGGGGGCGCCGGACGCGAGGGATTCGCCCGCCCCGACGATCAGGCCGCCATCGCGGCCGAAGAAGGCGATGCCGTCGAACACCGGTCGCCCCCCGCGGGTGTGCTGCGCGAGGTATTCGGCCAGCCGACGCTCGATCGCGTCGAGGCTGATGTTCAGTCCGTAGCGCTCCGACATGCCGAGCGCCTCGTTGGCCAGGTAGTCACCGATCTCACGCTCCGCGGCCAGGCTGACGACGCTCTGGCGGCGCTCGGCGAGAAACTCGGCAACCGCTTCGGCGCGCCGCTGCCCGTCGGCGAGCAGATGGTCGTGATGCGCCTCGCGCAACAAGGTCTGCGAGGAGAACAGGCTCCACAGCAGCACGCACGCGTAGATCGCGGCCAGACCGGCGGCGACCCAGGGCAGGTGCGAGGCCATGCGCCCGAGGCCCTTCGACGCCCGTCCCGCGTTCATGATTCAGCGCTCCGTAAAGAAGTTCGGGAAATAACGCCGGATGCCGGGGTAGTACTTGTCGACCAGCGCGTCGTAGCGGCCGTCCGCCTTGAGCTCGCGCAGGTAGGCGTTGAAGGCGTCGCGCAGCTGCGGGGCGTGCGTGGGAAAGGCCGCTGCGAGCCGCTGCTCGCCCGAGATCGGCCCGAGTACCTTGATGCGACCCGCCCACTTGCGCAGGTCGAGGATCACGTCGGGCACGTCGAGCAGGGTCAGCTCGGCCTCGCGGTTGAGCAGTGCCGGCACCATCTCGTTGAGATTGGTGCTGCGGGTGTAGGCACGCAGATCGATGCCGACGCCGTCGAGGCCGTAATTGGCCGGATCGAGGCAGGTGCCTTTCATCACCAGCAAGCTGTTGTCGCCGATCAGTGCATGCGTGATGGCGATATCGACAGCCCTGTCCGGGCCGCCCGCGATCGGCTGCAGCGGAGAATCGGCACGCGCCACCAGCAGCACCTGCGAGGGAAAGGTCGGCTCGGAATACAGCAGGACCGCTTCACGCCAGGGCAGCACGGTGAAGCCGGCGGCAATCATGTCCCCCTTCACCTCGTGGCGCCCCGCCAGCCTCGCGCCATCCCCATCGCGCACCACGTCGGCCCCCACCAGGTCGCGGATGACCGCATAGAAGTCGGTATAGACCAGGGTGTAGCGAACGCCGAGGCGCGCGGCAAAACCACGCACCAGCTCCACGTCGAAGCCGTCGCCGCTGCCAGTGACGAAATTGGCGTAGCGGATGCCGAGGTGGCGGAGTTCGCCGCGGGCGAGGATCTCGGGCAGGTCTGCCGCCAATGCCGGCACAGAGAGGATGCAACAGAGCAGCAGCGCGGCGAGATGGCGGGCCATGATTCGATTGGACGGATTCTTCAAAAACGTGCCGACAGTCTACGCAGGCCGGACCGGCCAAGGCGTGACGGGTGACGCGGTGCATGACAAAACTTCATTCGCCGCGGCGAATATGCGCCGGGACAGGACGGACAATCCGGCGACGGCCGGCTATCTTGCGAAGCCGCCCCGCACTCACAGGACCCCGACGATGGAACTGAAATGGCTGGAAGATTTCCTCAGCCTCGCCGACAGCGGCAGCTTCTCGCGCTCGGCCGAGCAGCGCCACATCTCGCAGCCGGCGTTTTCGCGCCGCATCCGCGCACTCGAAGCCTGGCTAGGGGTGGCGCTGGTGGACCGCAGCACCTTCCCGACCCGCCTCACCGAGGCTGGCGAGGCCTTCAAGGGGCCGGCGGTGGACCTGCTCAACCGCCTGCATGCCGCGCGTGCGCTGGTGCGCGGCCACCAGGCGATCGCCGGCGACGCGCTCGTGGTGGCGGTGCCGCACAC
>JAKLLP010000388.1 GCA_023150055.1 Gammaproteobacteria bacterium
AGGCGTTGCACTTCATCGGCAACCACCGCGAATCCCCGACCTGCTTCACCGGCCATGGAGGCCTGGATGGAAGCGTTGAGAGCCAGGATGTTGGTCTGGTCGGCGATGTCGTTGATGAGTTCGACGATGTTGCCGATCTCCTGGGAACTTTCCCCGAGCCGCTTGATGCGCTTGGATGTGTCCTGGATGGTCTCCCGGATGGCGTTCATGCCTTCGATCGTGCGGCGGACGGCTTCACCACCCTTGTGGGCAACGTCCACCGAGCTGATCGCCTGGGAGGCGGACTCGACCTGTTTCGACTGCGCCTCGCTCGCCTGCGAGAGCTGGGAGGCGGTGGTTTCCGCGCTCTTCGCCGCGGCATCGAGCAGGATCGCGCTCTCGTTGATGGTGGTCACCAGCTCGCGCAGCGCCTCGACCGCATAGTTGATCGAGTCCGCTATCGCGCCGGTGATATCTTCGTTGACGGTCGCCTGCACCGTAAGATCCCCATCGGCGAGGCTCGACAGCTCGTCGAGCAGCCGCAGGATTGCCTGCTGGTTACGCTCGCCCTGTTCGAGCTGGGGGTCCGCCGGTCGTGCGGCGGGGGCCTGCAGGTAGAGCCAGGCCATGACGGCGAGCAGCACCGCCGCCAGTACGAGCAACCCCATCACCAGCAGGTCGCGGGGGGCGCGATCCGCAGGTGCGGCCGCGCGGTCCGCCGTCAGCGCCTGCGCGGCGACGGCATCGAGCTGTCTTCTCGCCTGGTCTACCAGGTCGAGCCGGTCACCGAGCGCCCGCAGGTCACGCACCCGCGTGAACAGCTTGTCCCTGGCGCCGGCCACCTTGCTCAGGGCTTCCATGGACCGCTGCCCGTTCACCGGCCTGACACCGAGATCGACATCCCCGCTCTGCAGGCTGAGGACGATCTGGCTCGCGTCAATCTCGGTCTGACCGAGTTCATTGGCGATGTCGCTCGGTGTGCCTGGCCCAGCCAACAGGGTACGGGCGGTTGGCGGGACACCGCGCACGATGGCGCGCAGCCTGCTCAACTCGCTCGCCACGCCCGGCTGGGAACTCGCAGCAAACTCGAGATCGGCTGTTTCACGCAGGAGCTGGAGCGCGAGGCTGTCGATTTCGGCGACGATTGCGTGTGCGTTGAGGATGTCCTGGCGACCTTTGCTGATAGTGGCCGCGCTCGCGCGAAGCTGGTTTACGGCAGAGGCCTGCCCGGCGTCGGCGTCCCCGCCGCCGGTCGCCGGCAGCTGACCAAGCGACCGGTCGAGGGCGCCATAGGCCTGCGGGTTGCCACGCAAAGCCTCGCGGGCATGCAACAGCGTCGTCTGCAGCGCGTCGCCGCCCGCAGCTGACGGCATTGCGCCCGGCCCCTTGAAAAGAATGGCCATAGCGCCCACGAGCACGATAAAGAGGCAGACTGCCAGGGGGGCCAGATGCCGCGAGCGGTTGCTGTTGTTAACCATCTGTTCTTCGTCCTCCGCTTGGTGACGCTCGACGGGCGCCACGCTTTTCCTTTGTTTCCGGGCGTCGGGCTGGTGCGCCCGATTACCGTAACGCGCTAGTCTTCCGCTGCCCGCTGGAACTCCCGATTCTCGAGCAGGGCATTGAGGGTCAACTGCGGCCAGACTTCGAGGCCACGCCGGAACGCGCCCTCCAGGAACGGTTCGCAGCGCAACTGCGGCGTGGGAAACTCGTCCACGTGTTCGCGCTGCAGGAACCGCCGGAAACCGTACACCTCATCGACCACCAGCCCGACCGGAAACTCCGGGGTATTCAGCACGACGACGCGCGCGGACCGATCCGACTCAGTGGCGCCGGCACCGAGGAACGCCCGCAGGTCTGCGATCGGCAGCAGGTGCCCGCGCACGTTTGCAAGCCCCTTGATCCACGCCTTGGCCCCTGGCACGCGGGTCAGCGCCGAAGGCAGCATGAGCACTTCCCGCACCTGCTCGCGCGCCACCACGAAACGCTCGTTGCCGAGCCGCAGGCCGATGCCCACCCACTCCTCCACGCTGGAGTCGTCGTCGGCGGTCCCCGTGATGGCCACCCGTGAGCGGCGCTCCAGTTCACGCAACAGCTCGAAGGGATGCTCCCGCAGCGCGCGCAGCTCGTTCCCGCTCGTGGCCATCATGGTCGGCGGTTCATGACTTGATGGTAGCCCTCACCGCGGCGACCAGGTCTTCGTCGCCGACCGGCTTGGTGATGTAACTCACCGCGCCCTGGCGCAGCCCCCAGATGCGGTCCGTCTCCTGGTTCTTCGAGGTCACGATCACGACCGGAATAGACGCCGTGGCCGGATTTCTGGTGAGCTGGCGGGTCGCCTGGAAACCGTTCATGCCCGGCATGACGATATCCATGAGGATGACGTCCGGATGCTCGCGCTCGGCCAGAGTGATCGCCTCCCGGCCCTCGCTCGCCACCAGCGTGTCGAAGCCATGACGCTGCAGCGCCTGGGCAAGCACGTGCTGGTCGGTGGGCGAATCATCGACAATAAGTACCAGTGCCATCGGATGGTCCTCCCTGGCCACGTCTCAACGCGCGACGTGGTCCCTGATGGCTCCCAACAATTCGTCCTTGGTAAACGGCTTGGTCAGGTAG
>JAKLLP010000389.1 GCA_023150055.1 Gammaproteobacteria bacterium
GTTGGCCGCCTGTGAACGCCGGGAGCGTTACCGCGCCGCCTGGGCGGATTTTTTCACGCGTTACGATGTGCTGGTTACGCCTGTCGCGCCGACGACGGCGCCGCCCCACGACCCCCGGCCGTTCGAAGAGCGAACGATACGACTCCGCGACAGGGATTATGCCTACATGCAGCAGGCGTTCTGGTGCGGTCTCGCCACGGCCGCCTGCCTGCCTGCCGCGGTGGTGCCGATCGGCCGGGCAGCCGATGGCTTGCCTGTCGGTCTGCAGATCATCGGCCCATATCTGGCAGACAGGACCGTCCTCGCTTTCGCCGCGACACTGGAAAGACTTTGCGGCGGATTCCAGGCTCCGCCTGAGCTGGCAAGTTAGTGCCGGATCGGCCGGACGGCCGGGTCGTGGTCCTTGCTCAGGTGCTCCTGCAACCAGTCGCCCAGGCACTCATCGAGGGACTTGTCGCAGCCGTCGCATTGGCCGTCGTCATAGGCGTCCATCATGTTGCGGATCCGCTCGAGCAGGGCCTCGTCGTGCGCCTTGTGGGCCGCGTATGCGGCCGGGCTGAGTGTACGCAGGATCTTTTCCTCCAGCGCGAAGTGGGCGCAGGTGCGCACGTAGAGTATGCCGAGGGCGTCGCTGACCGAGAACCGTGAACCGCTGTCGCGCAGGCTCGAGCAGGCCTCGTCGATTGCCGCCGTCAGCCAATTGTGATCATGGGCAAGCGGGTCGCTCTGCGTCGCCGATATCGTTTGAAGCTGCAGCTCTCGCATGACTGGGCTCCTGCGTCCGGTGTGAATCCAAGCTAGCACCGTGACGCCGAGCCGGACAAGGTGGTTTTCACCTAATCGGGCTGCGCAATAGCGAAGCGGGGTTTGGCGCGAGGCCGCAGCCGGTGGTGAAGCGAGAAATTACGCACCGCAAAAAAAGAAACGGTTCATCGCGGCGTCGCGAGGGCGTAGAAACGGCATGTCCCGAGCGGCGGCCCGCTGCCAGCGGCCCGGCGGAACCGAGAACCCGGGCGCTTCTCAGCGCCAGACGGATTTCGGCGGCTCGTAGTTCGCCAGCATCTGCAGGTAATTACCCCGCTCGAACGCGCCCGGATCCGGGGAATTCAGTTGCGAGAGGCTGCCGCGCAGTTGCTTGACCGATTCGTACTCGCGTTCGCTCATCCAGCGGGCTACACCTTCCCGGATGTGACGCAGGCGCTCCGCACCGTTGAGCAACAGCGTGCTGCAGAGATACGTGACGTCGGCCCCGCAGAGCAGCATCTTCAACGCATCGTCCGCCGTATGCACTCCGCCCGTGGCCGCAAGCGACAGGTTGACCCGACCATGGAGGAGCGCCATCCAATGCATGGTGAGCAGCGCGTCCCGGGAATCCGACAGCTTGATGACCTGGGAGATCTCGAGGTCCTCCAGATTGATGTCGGGCTGGTAGAAGCGATTGAACAGGGCGACACCGGCCGCGCCGGTAGCCTCGATTCGCTGGACCAGGTTGCCGAGCGCGCTGTAATGGGGCGAAAGCTTGACGCCGATCGGCAGGGACACCTGGCTGACTGTTTCGCCGAGTATGTCCACCACCCGCTGTTCGACGGCCGCGGGTGGTTCGGAAAAATCTGCGGCGATGTAATACCCATTCAGTTCCAGCGCGTCAGCCCCGGCCTCCTGTATAGCCTTGGCGTGGCGTACCCAGCCACCGCGGGTGGTGCCGTTCAGGCTCGCGATGATGGGGATGTCGAGCGCATCCTTCAGGCGACGTAACTGGTCGAGATACTCATCGCGCTTACCGGGGTAATCCGTGTGCATCGGCAGGTAGCTGGATGCCTCCGCATGGCCGATGTCCTGATACTCGGTGAACTGCAGTGCGAGCCGCTCATCTGCCTCGATGTCTTCCTCGAACAACGAGTACATGACGATTGCGGCCGCCCCGGCATCCTCGAGCGCGCGGGCGCTGTCGAGGCGCTTGGACAGCGGTGATGAAGAGGGCACGAACGGGCTCTTCAGTTCCAAACCGAGATAGGTCGTGCTCAGGTCCATGGGCTCAGGATCCTCCTGTGCGGGTACGCCGATCGCCGGGATCCGCGGGGGAGTCCGGCTTTCCGTTTCCTTTCTCTTCCGCCGAGTAGTCGAGCGACGCAAGTTGTTCGTAGTGCCTATAGCGCTCGTTCACTTCCCTCTGTGCCTGCTCCAGCAGGGCTCGCGCTACCTCCGGATGGGTTCGCATGAGAATGCCGAAGCGCATTTCCGACTGGGCAAACTCGCGGTACGGGGTTTTCGGCTGGCGTGAATCGAGGACCAGCGGGTTTTCCCCCATTTCCCGCAGCCGGGGGTCGTAACGGAAAAGGTTCCAGTGGCCGCTTCTCACCGCCAGGTCCTGTTGGGCGAGATTACGGTGCAGGTCTACGCCATGGGCAATGCAGGGGCTGTAGGCAATGATGAGCGACGGCCCGTCCCAGGACTCCGCTTCGCGGAATGCCCGCAGGGTGTGCACGTCCTTGGCGCCGGAGGCGACCTTGGCCACGTAGACGTTTTCGTAGGCCATGGCGATCATGGCCAGGTCTTTCTTCGGCACGGTCTTGCCGCTCGCCGCGAATT
>JAKLLP010000038.1 GCA_023150055.1 Gammaproteobacteria bacterium
CGACGGGCGCTGCTGGAGGCCGCCGAGCGGCAGCTGCTGGCAGACCAGCCGCTGATCCCGCTCTATTTCTATGTATCCAAGCGCCTGGTGAAACCCTGGGTGGGCGGCTACACGCCGAACATCATGGATCACCACCACAGCAAGGATTTCTACATCCTCGCCGGGGACGGTGCCCAGGAGGGAACCGTCCCCTCCAGGGAACCGTCCCCGTTACACTGAAGGCGATGCTGCGCTTCATCCTGCAACGCCTGCTGACCGGCATTCCCACGCTGCTCGTCCTGATCGGACTCGCCTTCTTCATGATCCGCGCAGCCCCCGGCGGCCCGTTCGACACCGAGCGCCAGCTGCCACCGGAAATCGAAGCAAACCTGCGCGAGGCCTATCATCTCGATGAGCCCCTGTACCAGCAGTTCGGGCGCTATCTCGCCAATCTCGCCCGGGGCGACTTCGGACCCTCGTTCCAGTATCGGGATTTCACGGTGACTGAGCTGATCTGGGCCGGGTTTCCCGTGTCCTTCCGGGTGGGCTCGCTCGCGATCCTGCTGGCGATGGTCGTGGGCGTCGGCGCCGGCAGCTTTGCGGCCCTTCGCCAGAACCGCCCGGCCGACTATGCCGTGATGACGGCGGCCATGACCGGCATCTCGATCCCGAATTTCGTCACCGCGCCGTTGCTGGTGCTGGTGTTCGCCGTGGCGTTCCAGTGGCTGCCGGCCGGCGGCGTCGGCACCCCGCTCCATCTCGTCCTGCCGGTCGTGACACTCGCCCTGCCGCAGATCGCCTACATCGCCCGCCTCACCCGCGGCAGCATGATTGAGGTGCTGAGAAGCCCCTACATCCGCACCGCCCGGGCGCAGGGCCTGCCGCTATCGACCATCCTGCTGCGCCACGCGCTCAAGCCCGCCCTGCTGCCGGTGATGTCCTACCTCGGGCCCGCCACGGCGGCGGTGATTACCGGCTCGGTCGTCATCGAGCAGATCTTCAGCCTGCCCGGCATAGGCCGTTTCTTCGTCACCGGGGCGCTGAACCGCGATTACACCCTGGTCATGGGCGTGGTGGTTTTCTACGGCACGCTGATCCTGGTGTTCAACCTCCTCGTCGACCTGCTCTACGGCCTGCTCGACCCGCGCATCCGGCATAACCCGTGAGTGTGACCGCCGGTGACGAGGGCCCGCGCAGCCTCTGGACAGACGCCTGGGCAGCGCTGCGGCAAAACCGTGCGGCGATGGTCTCGTTCTGGGTGCTGGCGGCGCTGGCGCTGGCGGTAGTGATCCTGCCGGGCCTGCTGACCTTTACCTACGAGCAAACCGACTGGGACAACATCGCCATGCCGCCGTCGCTCGCCGCGGGACACCCCTTCGGCACCGACTCACTGGGGCGCGATATGCTCGCGCGCACGCTCGCGGGCGGGCGGGTCTCGCTGCTGGTCGCGCTGGTGGCGACCGGCGTCAGCCTCGTCATCGGCGTGGGCTACGGGGCAGTGGCCGGTTACGTCGGCGGGCGGGTCGATCAGCTCATGATGCGCGTGGTGGACATCCTCTACGCGCTGCCCTTCATGTTCCTGGTCATCCTGCTGATGGTCCTGTTCGGCAGGAACATCGTGCTGATCTTCGTCGCGATCGGCGCAATCAACTGGCTCGACATGGCGCGCATCGTGCGTGGCCAGACGCTGTCCCTGAAAAACCGGGAGTTCGTCGAGGCTGCCCGGGCCAACGGCGTCACCAGCGCGCGCATCATCCGCCGGCACATCGTCCCGAACCTGCTCGGTGTGGTGGCGGTGTACGTCACGCTCACCATACCGCACGTGATCCTGGTCGAGTCCTTCCTGAGTTTTCTCGGGCTGGGGGTGCAGGAGCCCATGACGTCCTGGGGTGCGCTGGTGAACGAAGGCTCCCAGGAGCTCGAGACGTCCTGGTGGATGATCGTCTTTCCCTCGCTGTTCCTCGCGCTGACATTGTTCTGTTTCAATTTTCTCGGCGATGGCCTGCGCGATGCGCTCGATCCGCGTGACCGGAGCGCCTCGTGACGGCACCGCTGCTCGAGGTGGCCGGGCTGGACGTGCGCTTCGCCATGCGCGGCGGGCCGGTGCATGCGGTGCGGGGCCTGTCCTTCGAGGTCGCCGCCGGTGAAACCGTCGGTATCGTCGGGGAGTCCGGGTCCGGCAAGAGCCAGGCGGTGCTGGCCTTGATGGGTCTTCTGGCCGACAACGGCCGTGCGAGCGGCGCCGCGCGCTTCGAGGGGCAGGACCTGTTCACGCTCGACGAGGCGGCACTGCGCGGGGTCCGCGGCACGCGCATCGCGATGGTCTTCCAGGACCCGATGACCTCGCTCAATCCCTACCTCACCATCGGCCGCCAGATGGGGCTCGTGCTGCGTGCGCATCGCGGCCTGTCGGCCCGGGAAGCAAGACGCGAGTGCGCCGCGATGCTCGAAGCGGTCGGCATTCCCGAGGCCACCCGCCGGCTCGACATGTATCCGCACGAGTTCTCTGGCGGCATGCGCCAGCGCGTGATGATCGCCTCGGCCATGTCGTGCCGGCCATCGCTGTTGATCGCAGACGAGCCGACGACCGCGCTCGATGTGACCGTGCAGGCGCAGATCCTCGCGCTGATGCGCGATCTGCGTTCGCGTTTCGGCACGGCGATCATCCTGATCAGCCACGACCTTGCCGTCGTGGCGGGGCTCGCCGATCGCGTTCTCGTCATGCAGCAGGGCGAATGCCGCGAAGCCGGCACTGCCGAGCAGGTCTTCTACTCGCCCCGGGACCCTTATACGCGAGCACTGCTCGCAGCGGTCCCGCGCCTCGATGGTCCGCCCCCGCGCTCCCCGGCGCCGCGGACGTCCCCGGGGGGTGGCGACGGCGGGCCGAGGGCGCTGCTGCAGGCGGACACGCTGTGCGTGGATTTTCCGGTGCGATCCGGAGCGCTGTTCGGCCGCGAGCGCAGGCTGCAGGCGCTCGCCGGGGTGAGCTTCGCCGTGGTGCCGGGCGAGGTGCTCGGGGTCGTGGGCGAATCCGGCTGCGGAAAATCGACCCTCGGTCGCGCCCTGCTGCGGCTCGTGCCGGTGACCGCAGGCCGTCTGAGCTTTCTCGGCCGCGATGTCACCACTGTCGCGGGCCCCGAGTTCGACGTCCTGCGCCGCGACTTGCAGATCGTCTTCCAGGACCCGCTCGCCTCGCTCAACCCGCGCATGACGGTTCGCGACATCGTCGCCGAGCCGCTCGATACTTTCGAGCCGGAACTCGGCGCTGGTGAGCGCAGCAAGCAGGGTCGGACTCGACCCGTCACACATGAATCGCTATCCGCACCAGTTCTCGGGCGGACAATGCCAGCGCGTAGCCATTGCCCGGGCCCTGATCACCCGTCCGCGGCTGGTGGTCTGCGACGAGGCGGTGAGTGCACTCGATGTCTCGGTGCGGGCGCAGATCCTGCGGTTGCTGCTCGAGCTGCGCCGGCTGCTCGACCTCTCGCTCGTCTTCATCGGGCATGACCTTGCCGTCATCCGCCAGGTGAGCCAGCGGGTGATGGTGATGTACCTCGGGCGGGTCATGGAGATCGCTCCCGCGGCGGAGCTCTTCGCCCGCCCGCGCCACCCCTACACGCGGGCCCTCATGGCTGCGGCCCCCGTACCCGACCCGAAGCTCGAGCGGGCCCGGGCGGCACCCGCGCTCGGCGGGGAGATCCCGTCGCCGCTGGCCCCGCCTTCCGGCTGCGTCTTCCGCAGCCGTTGCGCTTATGCGATCGACCGTTGCGCGGCCGACATTCCGCGGCTCGAGGCGGCCGGGAGCGCCCAGGTCGCCTGCCTCCGCGCGGCCGAAATCTGAACCGACCGGGCGGCGAGTGATCGGCTCGATGCGGTGCCCCGCTCCACGGCCGGGTGGATTCTCATCAGGTCAATAATTCAATCTAAACAGTGTCTTATTAAGACCACTATATTGACACTGGTTACTTAAATTGGTGGTCCATCTGCCGCCGTCCAGTCGGCTGTTGTCACCCAGACTGCTGGCACAGGGGCGACCCGAAGACGCCCTGTCAGCCGCCATCCGGATGTCGGAGCATCTTCTCGATCTCGCCGGCATGCAGCTCCTCGGTGGCGATCTGGCCGCGGGCATATTCCTCGACGACGATCGAGCGGCCCTCGACCTGGCCGAGGAGCTTGCGGTACAGGGCCATCGCGGCACGCTCGTGCTCCAGCGCATCGCGCATGATGTCGCCGATGTTGCGCAGCGGTTTTTTCACCGTCTTGCCGATGCCGAGCGAGGGCCGCCCGCCGAGGTGAGTGATCATCTCGCCAGCCTGGCGGGCATGCTGCAGCGATTCGGTCGCCTGGGATTCCAGCCAGTGAATGATCGGAATGCGGCTGTAGCCGAACACCATGAAGCCGTACTGCGTGTAGCGCACGACCCCCGCCAACTCCGCTTCGAGTATTTCGTCGAGGGTGGCGAAGACGGCCTTCATATCGAGTTTCTTCTGCGCCATGGGTTCTCCTTGAACTACGGGAATTATTGCGCGATCGCCGCTCGCGCGACTGCTGCAAACCAGCGCTGCTGCCGGTGCGCCCGGCTGCCGGTCAGGGCGCCACCAGGTCGAAGGTGGCGTTGACGCGGGCCGTGACTTCCATGCTGCCCGGCTGATAGGTCTCCGGCGCGGCGTCTGACTGCGCCATGGCCGCTACCCTTATGTTTCCAAGCGGGCCTGGCCTCGGCGGCGGGACGGCGTCGGCCGCGGTCAGCTCGCGCAGGGTGCCGAGCTGCATCCCGAGGGTGTCGGCGATGGCCTGCGCGTTGGCCGCGGCGTCCTTTGCCGCTGCGGCGAGCGCTTCACGGTTGAGGTCGCGCTGCCTCGAGCTGAACAGGACCGGCGGCGTGACGTTGTTGACCCCGGCGCTCACGGCGCCCTCCAGCAGCGCGCCAAGCTGGTCGAGGTCCGTGACCTCGACCTCCAGCTCGCGCTGCACCAGGTAGCCGGTCATGACCTGTCGCTCCGTGGGCTTGTCCCAACGGTATTCCGGACTAACGAAGGCGGCGGTAGTGCGCACGTTTTTGCGCTCGATGCCGAGCTTTTTCGTCAGGGCCAGAAAGCGCTCGACCACCGCGACCGCTTCGGCGCGGGCCGTTTCCATGACCGGGTCGGACTTCTGCACGCTCAACCGCACCCGCGCACGATCCGGCGCCGCCTGCACCGAGCCGGTCCCCGCGACGGTGACGCTGCGAGCGGGTTCCGCCGCCTGGGCCGAAGTGCCGGCGTTTGCCGCGATGCCGAGGCCGAGGAGGCAGGTGACTAAGCTCGGCGCGAGTGATTTCATGGTCGGTCGTCCTCCTCGGAGTGGGCTCGGCATGGCCCGTCGTGCTTGGCATTGTCGATGCGGCCACACTAACATACCGCCGCTTCGCACCGCGCGTGCCTTCCGGCCGGTGCGCCGAACCAACGAGGTCTCTAAATGCGCTTGCGTCATGCCCTGATCCTCCTCGCCGTCGCGCTTGCCGGTGCGGCTTCCGGTGCCTTCGCTGCGGGTGACCCAGCCCGGGGCGAGAAACTCGCCATCACCTGCATGGGTTGCCACGGTATCGAGGGGTACCGCAACGCTTATCCGTCCTATCGCGTGCCGAAACTGGGCGGACAGAATGCCGATTATCTCGTGCTGGCCCTGCAGGGCTACCGGGCGGGCACCCGTTCCCATCCGACCATGCGCGCGCAGGCGGCCACCATGTCCGATGAGGAGATCCAGGACATCGTGGCGTTTCTCGCCGCACAGGGCCCAGCCCAGGCGGGTGACGTCGTGACCGGCGGCAAGGCCGCGCGCGGCCAGGAGAAAGCGGCCGTGTGCGCGGCCTGTCACGGCGAGGCGGGCATCAGCTCGGCGCCGAACTGGCCGAATCTCGCCGGGCAGCATCGCGATTACCTGCAGCAAGCGATTACGCGCTACCGCGACAAGGCACGCCAGGACCCGGTGATGCAGGCCCAGGCGGCCACCCTCAGTGACGACGACATTGCCGATCTCGCGGCTTACTTTTCTGCCCAGCGGGGCCTGTTCACGACGCGCAACTGAAACAGCTTCGTTTCGAGGCTCGTCATTTTCCGGGAGCGGGGCGCAAGCGCCCCGTTGTCGTCTTCGCGAGGACCATCGGTCATGGGCGCGCAGTTCAAAGCCTTCCGGGTGCACCAGGTGGAGGGGCGGGTCGTCGGGCGCCTGGAGCGGATCGGCCTCGAGGATCTGGCCGCCGGCGAGGTGGTCATCCGCGGCGCCTGGTCGAGCATCAACTACAAGGACGCGCTGGCCGCCACCGGGGCGGGGAAGATCCTGCGCCGGTATCCGCTGGTGGCCGGCGTCGATATCGCCGGAACCGTGGAGACCTCCACGGATCCGCGCTTCAGCCCGGGCGACCCGGTGGTGGTGGTCGGTTGCGGGCTCAGCGAGACCACGGACGGCGGCTTCACCCAATTCGCGCGCGTGCGGGGCGAGAGCGTTACCGCGCTGCCGAGCGGGCTCGACCTGCGCGAGGCGATGGCGATTGGCACCGCGGGTTTTACCGCGGCACTGGCCCTGCATCGCATGGAGCAGAACGACCAGCGTGCCGCGCTCGGTCCCATCGCCATCACCGGCGCCACGGGCGGTGTCGGCAGCATCGCTATCGACATCTTCAGCCGCCGCGGCTACAGCGTCACCGCGCTGACCCACAAGGAAAATGCCGCCGACTACCTGCGCGCGCTCGGCGCAGCCGAGGTGCGGCTGCTCAGCGGCATGGATCTCGGCAAGCGCCCGCTCGAGAAGGCGCTCTGGGGTGGCGCAGTGGACAACCTCGGCGGGGAAGTGCTCGCCTGGCTGACCCGGACCACCGTGTCGTTCGGCAATATCGCCTGTATCGGGCTGGCCGCCGGGCCCGAGCTCGTGACTACCGTCATGCCCTTCATCCTGCGCGGTGTGAGCCTGCTCGGCATCAATTCCGTGGAGACGCCGCGGGAGCTGCGCGTGGCGGTGTGGCAGCGGCTCGGCGCCGATCTGAAGCCTGCGCAGCTCGCGCGGATCGCGGGCCGCGAGGTCACGCTCGATGAGCTGCCGGACTGTTTCGAGGCTTACGTCGCCGGACGCATGACCGGGCGCACGGTGGTGCGGCTCGACGCCTGAGGCCGCAGGGGCTTTGGCTATACTCGCGCCAGGCTGCCGATTGAGATAGGTTCTTGTCGATCGACCTCGAACAGCGCCTCAACGATGGCCTGGCGCAACTTGGCGTTCCGGCCGATGCCGGGCGCACGGCGGCGATGCTCCGCTACCTGGAGCTGCTGCGGCGCTGGAACAAGACCTATAACCTCACGAGCGTGATCGAACCCGACGACATGGCCGTACGGCACATCCTCGACTCGGCGAGCGCGCGCGATTTCCTTGCCGGCCGCGCCGTCCTGGATGCGGGCAGCGGCGCGGGCCTGCCCGGCATTCCGCTCGCGCTGCTCGAGATCGGGCGGCACTTCACGCTGCTCGATTCGGTCGGCAAGAAGGTGAGCTTCCTGCGTCAGGCGGTGCTGGAAGTGCCGCTTGGCAACGTGACGCCGGTGCAGGCGCGCCTGGAGTCGTGGCGCAACGAATCGCTCTACGACACGGTGATCTGCCGCGCTTTCGGCACGCTCGCGGAGTTCGCCAAAGTCTGCGGACACCTGCTCGCGCCGGCGGGCCGGCTGGTCGCCATGAAGGGGCGGTTTCCGGCGCCCGAGATCGATGCGTTGCCGCCGGGTTGGAAGGTTGCGCAAGCCCGCCCCGTCACCGTTCCGGGGCTCGATGCCGAGCGTCACATCATCGTCCTGGAGAGAGGCGTCGATGGGTAGCGTGATTGCCGTCACCAACCAGAAGGGTGGCGTGGGCAAGACGACCACCGCCGTCAACCTCTCCGCGGCACTGGCCGGCGCCGACAAGCGCGTGCTTCTGGTCGACCTCGACCCGCAGGGCAACGCGACCACGGGCTGCGGCATCGACAAGCAGGCGCTCGAACACACGAGCTGCGACGTCCTGCTCGGCGATGCCAGCGCCCAGGACGTGATCCTGCCGGTGCAGGACGGCCAGTTCGACCTGCTGCCTGCCAACGCGGACCTGACTGCGGCCGAGGTGCGGCTGATCCAGGAGATCGGCCGGGAGATGCGCCTGAAGAAGGCGCTCGAACCGGTGCGCGGCCTCTACGACTACGTGTTCATCGATTGCCCCCCGTCGATCAACATGCTGACCCTCAATGCGCTCACCGCGGCCGATGGCGTGCTGATCCCGATCCAGTGCGAGTACTACGCGCTGGAAGGCCTGTCCTCGCTGCTCGAGACCATCAAGCAGGTGCGCAACACGGTGAACAACGAGCTGCGCATCGAGGGCCTGCTGCGCACCATGTACGACCCGCGTAACCGGCTGGCTGCCGAGGTCTCGACCCAGCTGCTCAAGCACTTCCCCGAAAAGGTCTACGAAGCGATCATCCCGCGCAACGTCCGCCTCGCCGAGGCCCCGAGCTTCGGCCTCTCGGCCATCGTGCACGACAAGGCCTCGCGTGGCGCCCAGGCCTACATGGAACTCGCCCAGGAAATCATCCGGCGCGATGCCGCTGCGGACTGAGTCGGGGACGAAAACCAGCGATCTCCCCGTTACCCGCAATCCTCACCAGGGGATGACAGCGCCGTCGTAGTTGAGGAATTGTCCAACGGTGGCCGGGCCGAGCGCGTCGATCACGCCGATCATGCCCGTCACGGCGGCTTCCGCCGTGATCATCTCGATCACCCCCGCCCGCACCAGCTGCAGGACCGGGGCGAGGTCGGGCGGCGGCGCCTCGTCGGGTCCGAGCGCGAGCAGCCCGCGGGTGTCGGCGAGCCCCGGATTGACCAGGCCGACGCGGATTCCCCGCGGCGCGAGGTCGATCGACAGCGCCCGCGCGAGCAGGTGCAGAGCGGCCTTGCTGGCCCGATAGGCGTAGAGGTTGACCGGCGGCCGCAGCACTCCGATGGCGCCGGCCGCGCTGCCGAGAAACACGATCTTCTTCTGCGCGCTGCGTTCCACGTGCGGCAGGAACGCTTCGGCAACGCTGACCGGACCGGTGGCGTTGGCGGCGAAAGATCGCTCGAACAGGGTGGCGTCGAGCTCGCCCATGCGCTGCCCGGCCTGCGGGCCGAGCCAGGCGGAGTTAAGGATCAGCAGGTCGATTGCGAGCGTGCCGAGTTCGCGGGCCAACCGGGCGAGCTGCTCGCCGTCCGTCACGTCGAGCGCATGGATGCTGACCGCCTCCCAAGCCGCGGCAATTTCCTGTAGCGCCGTTGCCGAGATCGGGTCGCGGCAGGTGGCCAGCACGCGCCAGCCGGCCGCCGCGTATTGCCGCGCGAACTCCAGACCGAGGCCCCGATTGGCACCGGTGATGAGGACCGCGGGCCGGGTCGAGGCCCCGCCGCCAGACACCGGCGTCAGCCCCTGCTGCCGGCCACGAACGGCACGGGCTCATAGATCCAGTTCGCGGGGTCCTTGCGCCGCTGTGGTGACGGTATCACGCGCACCTCGCCGTTGGCTTCGCTGGCATCGAGCGCAAGCCGGTCGATCTGCCAGCCGCGGCCGCGCAGTTCGCGCATGAGCTGCCAGTAGGCCTGCATGAGAAGGTCCTCGCGGTCGATCTTGATCGCGGGGAAATCCGGCACGTCCGGCGCGCGCTTCGGCAGGTGCGCTTCCGCGATCGCCTTGTCCTGGAAGACGTTGCGCAGGTTGCGCTTCAGGTGGTCGTCGTCCTTGTCCTCCTCCAGCATGAAATTGCGGAAGGCGATCAGGTACATCTCCGTGGTCTGCTCGTCGATCGGCGTGGACATCGAATAGAACACGTTGGCGAAGCCCGTTCCCGGCTTGCCGATCTGCACCCGTCCGTACAGCGTGAAGCCGGGCACGTAGAAGGTCAGGTCGGAACGGACTTCGGTAGGCGCGCTGCGCACCTGGGACCAGGACCCGCTCGACGGCGGCGGATACGAGATGAGATAGGTGGAGAAGCCGTTCGGCAGCGGCTCCACGCTGTGCTCGGACGGGCGGCTCGGATTGTCCTTGTTGAGCGGGATGCCGTGCACGATGTGCAGGTGCACCTGGTCGAGATCCACCATCTTGGCCCAGTGCACATTCGCCTTCCACGTCCCCGACCAGCTCACCCGCCGCCAGGATGGGTCGTTGTCCTCGGGCATCTCGAAGAGCGGATGCGCTTTGTCGGGCTGGTCGCCGAGAAACACCCAGATCAGGCCGTGGCGCTCCTCGACCGGGTAGCTGTCCACACGCGCTGCGGCGGGGATGTCCGCCGTTGGCTCCACTGCAGAGGGGATGCAGGTGCAGCGGCCTCGCGCATCGAACCGCCAGCCGTGAAACACGCAGGACAGCGTGCCGTCATCCTGGCGCTTGCCCTGCGCGAGGCTCGCGCCGCGATGGCAGCAGGTGTTGCTCAGGCAGACCGCCTTGCCGGCAAGATCGCGGAACAGCACGAACTCGTGGCCGAGCATCTTCACCTTGACCGGCTGGTCGGTGATGTTCTTGCTCCACTCGGCGATGTACCAGACGTTGGCGAACAGCATGTCGGTATTCTCCTATTTCAGGGAAACGGGTTTGCTTCGAGCGGGTTCCGCCGCGACACGCGCCATGGCCCGCGCGGCGACTCTTGCGACCTCGCGACCGCTCAGGCCGAGCATGCGCAGTGCGAGTTCGGCCAGTTGCCGCTCGACGTCGGCCGGGGCGCCGCCGAGCAGCGTCTCGCGCAGCAGCGCACAGGCCGCGCCGCGGATCGCGGCGGCGGCCACCCGGGCCTCGGCGATGCGAAAGCGCCCTGTGCGGCTACCCGAGTCGATCATCCGGACCAGCCCGTCGTCGGGACCGGCGGAGGGCAGGTTGCGCATGGCCGCGGAGCGCACCATGACCCAGGCCACGGCCGGGTCGCTGCGCGCAAGGCGCAACGTGTGGATCGCGTTGGCGGCGATCGCTTCGGCAGGGTCTGCGGTGCGTGCGAATACGCCCACCTTGTAAGCGACGTCGTTCTCGAAGAAATCTGCAGCGATGGCCTCGACCAGCTCGTCCTTCGAGGCAAAGTGATTGTAGAAGGACGGCTGCGACACTCGCGCCGCCCGCACGATGTCGAGCACGGTGAGGTCTTCG
>JAKLLP010000390.1 GCA_023150055.1 Gammaproteobacteria bacterium
CAGTCCCGATCACGACGACGCTCACCTGGGCGCCGGTATTCTTCGGGCGGGTACTCGGCTACACCCCCAGGGACACGGGCCTCATCCTCGGGCTGATCGTCCTCATCCTGTCGCCGGCCGGCGTGTACACCGGGGGCTGGCTCGCCGATCGCTGGTTGCGCGCCGGTCATCATGACGCCATGCACCGCGTGGGCCTCCTCGCTGGGCTATTCCTCCTGCCGCTGTGCCTGCTGGCGACCACGACCGACGACCGCGTATTCTCCATCGCGATGTTCTGCCCGCTCACCTTCTGCGCCAGCCTGTCGCTCGCCTGCGCGCCCGCCGCGCTGCAGGTCGTCACCCCCGGTCCGATGCGGGCACAGATCTCGGCAGCCTGGATGCTGTGCCTGAACGTGATCACGGCCGTCGTCGGTCCGACCGCAGTCGGCATGATCGCCGACCAGTTCTTCGGCGGTCGTGCCGCGATCGGGCAAGCGCTCGCGCTCGTCAACGGCATCAGCGTGCCGCTGGCGGCGCTGGTGCTCTGGTGGGGCCGGCAGTGGTTTGCCGCGGCCGTGCCGCGCGCGCCGGAGCAGGGCTGAGCGGCGACGCGTCGCTTGACCAGGCCAGGTCATGGTTTCAAAGTGAGTGGCGTCGAGATCGGACCAGCGCCCGGGATATAGCCCAAGGGGGGGAAATGACTGGGTTCCACCGCAAGCCGTTGACGGCAACGGCGTTGATCGCCGTGTGCGCCTCGCTGGCGCTGCCTGGCGGGGCTTCCGCGCAGATCGCGGAAATCGTCGTCACGGCACGCAAGCGGGAGGAGAACCTGCAGGACGTGCCGATCTCGGTCAGCGCCTTCGGGGATGAACAGCTGCAGCAGCAGGGGCTCTTCAACGACAACGACGTCGCGAATTTCACGGTCAATTTCAACACGCTGCCGACCACGGGCCGGGACTACGACCGCCCGGTGATCCGCGGCATGGCGGCCCCCACGAGCCGCGGCGAGGCGAACGCGTCGTATTTCATCGACGGCATCTACGTTTCGACCAGCATCGGCGCAGCGACGACCGGCGCGGTCGAGCGCGTGGAGATCCTGCGCGGACCGCAGTCGGCGCAGTTCGGCCGCGCGACCTTTTCGGGCGCGATCAACTACGTGACGCGCCAGCCGACCGAGGACTACACGGGCCGGCTGAAGCTGCGTGCCGGCACCCATGACGATTACGAGACCACAGGCTACTTCTCCGGACCGATCATCGACGACACGCTGCTGTTTCTCGTCTCCGGGAGCTGGAGCAGTTACGGCGGGGAGTGGCGCAACAACCTGCGCGAGGACCAGGCGTTCAACCAACCGGCCACGAGCTTCCTGCAGAACCCCCCGCAGCAGGCCGACCGCAGCCGGCTCGGCGACGAGGAAACCCGCGACCTGCTGCTCAAGCTCGTCTGGACGCCCTGGGAAGGCGGGGAGTTCAACTTCAAGTACGGTTACACCGAGGTCGACGACGGTCACTGGCCCTCGCTGGTGGCGCCGGCGGGTGAACCGATCGAGGGCCTGCAGCCCGGCGATCCGCGTTTCGGGCTGAACCAGCCCGGCACCAACGGCATTTTCGACACGCTCAACTGCTGGTTGCCGCCGGCGGGGCGCTTTCCGCTGCCCACGGGGGCGCCTGCACCCGACGAGGAGCCGTGGTGGCGGACCAGCGGTGGCGATATCTGCGGCAGGCTCGACGCCAACGGCTGGGAGAATCGCATCAACCTCCCGGACATCAGGAACGGGGTCACGGTAGCGGGCGGCAGCTTCATCCCGGGCACGAAACCCGGCCTGCAGAAGACGCTGAACCGCTACCTGCTCGAGTACCGGCAGGGACTCGGCGACTGGCTGCTGACCTATCGCGGTGGCGCCAATACCGAGGACTTCGCCAATGCTTTCGACCTCGACCATACGGAAGCGCGCGCGGTTTTCGGCCTGTTCAATTTCGATTTCGTCAAGGACGACCGCGACTGGTCGAGCGAGCTGCGACTGGCCTCGCCGGCCGAACTGCCGGTGCGCGGCGAGGTGGGCGCGTTCTACTACGATCGCAACCGGTCCTCCACGCAGCGAAGCATCCCGGGTCCGCAACAGGTCTTCCTGGGCAACCTGGGGTTCCCTCCGGACGCAAGGCGCGATATCCAGAACGTCGCCTATATCGGCAGTCTCGCCTGGGACCTCGCCGAGCAGTGGCGGCTCGATCTCGAGGGCCGCTACGCCGCGGAGGACGTCGACTTCTCGGGCGGTAACGGCTGCCAGAGCAGCGAGACCTACTACAATTTCACGCCGCGCATTTCCCTCACCTACAAGCCGACCGACGATTTGCGCTTCTACGTGCAGGCGGCCAATGGCGACAAGCCGGGCGACGTCAACAGCGAGTTCTTCCGGGGTGATGTCAGCCTGGAGTTCTGCGAGCAGGCGCAGCAGAACACCACCGACGTGACGATCGAGCCCGAGGAGCAGTGGACCTACGAGATCGGCGCCAAGACCCAGTGGTGGGACCGTCGCATCCAGGCCAATCTCGCGGTTTTCTGGATCGAGTGGGAAAAGCAGTCGATCTTCCAGGTGCAGA
>JAKLLP010000391.1 GCA_023150055.1 Gammaproteobacteria bacterium
CCGCAACCTCCGCGTCGACCGTGATCGTGCGCCAGGCGCCGCGATCGGATTGCACGGCCGGTCGTGGCCGGTCGGTGGGCAGCTCCAGGCGCAGCGGCGCACCGGCGAGCGCCGCGCGCCAGTAACCCAGCTCCGCCTCCAGCCGCGCCCCGGCCAGCTCCCGCCGCTGCCACTCGGCGTAGTCGGCATACTGCACCGGCAACCCGGCCCACCGCGGCCGCTCGCCCGCCAGCGCCGCCGCATACGCCGCGGACAGCTCGCCGAGCAGCACCGACAGCGACCAGCCGTCTGAAACAATGTGGTGCATCACCACCAGCAGCACCCACTCCCCGCCACCGAGGTCGAACACCTCCACCCGCAGCAGCGGCCCCGCCCCGAGATCAAACGCCGCCTCCACCGACTGCGTCAGCCGCCGCTCCAGCCCCTGCGCCTCCAACCCCACCACCGACTCCACCACCACCGGCACCGCCAGTTCGGCCAGCACCCGCTGCCGACCCTCCCCGTCCGCACCGGTCACGAACACCGTGCGCAGCGCCTCGTGACGTGCCACCACCCGATCGAGCGCCGCCTGCAGCGCCTCGACGTCGAGCGCCCCGCCCAGCCGGTAGGCCGCGTGCAGGTGATACGCCGCACTCCCCGGCTGCAGCTGCTCCAGGAACCACAGCCGCTGCTGCGGGTACGACAGCACCGACTCCTCGCCGCGCTCTGCACGCCGCCCCACGGCCCCCTCGCGCACCCGCGCCCCGTCGAGCGCGGCGGCCACCCCGGCCACCGTCGGCGTCTCGAACACCGCCCGCAGCGGCAGCTCCACCTCCAGCACATCGCGGATCCGCGAGATGAGCCGCGTCGCCAGCAGCGAGTGCCCGCCGAGCGCGAAGAAGTCCGCGTGCACGCCCACCGCGCTGCGGCTGCCGAGCACCTCGGCGAACAGCCCGGCGAGTGCCTCCTCCAGCGCGTTGCGCGGCGCCACCTGCGCAGCCGTCCCCGTCTCGCCCCAGCGTGGCTCGGGCAGCCGCGCCCGATCGAGCTTGCCGTTCGCCGTCAGCGGCAACTCCGCCACCGCCACGAACGCCGCGGGCACCATGTAACCGGGCAGCCGCCCGGCCAACTCCGCGCGCAGCCGCGCAGCATCGAACCGCTCCCCGGCCGCGACCACCACCCACGCCACCAGCCGCTCATCGCCCGCCCCCGCCGCCCGCAGCCCCACCGCGCAGCCCGCCACCCCGCCCAGCGTCCCCAGCACACCCTCCACCTCGCCCGGCTCGATCCGGAACCCCCGCAGCTTCAGCTGCCCGTCGAGACGTCCGAGAAATTCGACGATGCCGTCACTGCGCAACCGTGCCCGGTCACCCGTCCGGTACAGGCGCACGCCGTCGCGCGGATCGGTGACGAAGCGCTGCGCATCGAGCTCGGGCCGGCGCCAGTACCCCTGCGCGACACCGGCGCCGCCGATGCACAGTTCGCCCGGCACGCCGGCGGGCAGCGGCTGCAGCCGCTCGTCGAGGATCCGCAACGCGGCCTGCGGGAAGGGCCGGCCGAGCGGCACGAGGCCCGCGTCGGGGCCGAGCGAACCTTCAGTGCACTCGAGCCACGCGCTGTCGATGGTCGCCTCGGCGACGCCGTAGGAGTTGATGATGCGCGTCGCATCACCGCAGACAGCGCGCAACGTCCGGCACTCCCGTGCATGCCAGCTATCGGAGCCGACGATGAGGAGACGGAGAGCGGGAAATATTCCACCCGTCTGCCGCAGTTCTTCGAGAAGCAGCCGGATGACCGCGGGCACGAACTCGGCCACGCTGATCTGCTCCGTCGCCAGCAACGCGAGCAGGCGCGGCGGATCCGTCAGCACCTCGCGCGAGCAGAAGACGAGTCGCGCCCCCGACAGTAGCGCGCGCGCCCAGTCGCCGGCAAAGACGTCGAACGACGCGGCGGCCATCTGCAGGTGGCGGTCTTCGGCATCAAGCGCATAGGCGCTGCGCCAGCCGGCGAATGCCGCCGCGAGATTGCCGTGGGTGACTACCACGCCCTTCGGCTGCCCGGTGCTGCCGGAGGTGTAGACGAGGTAGGCCGGGTCATTCGCGCCGACTGCGACGTCCGGTGCCGTGCCGTCGTTCCCTGCGGCTGCAATGGCTTGCGGATCGAGCGCCGGCACGCCGGCGAAGTCCCCGCCGCCGATCACGGCCGCAAGGGCGGCATCCTCCGCGATGAATCGCAGCCGCTCTGCAGGGTAGTCGGGATCGAGCGGCACGTACGCGGCTCCGGCTTTCAGCACACCGAGCAGCGCTGCGACGAGCCGCGGCCCGCGCGGCAGGCACACCCCGACGCGACTGCCTCGGCCACAGCCGCGAGCGAGCAACCGGTGCGCGACGCGATTCGCGGCGAGATCGAGCGCGGCGTAATCGAGGCTCTCGCCCGCGCCGCTCACCGCCATGGCCTGCCCGCGCCGCGCGACCTGGCGGGCGAAAAGCGTGAGCACGGTGTCCTGCACGGTGGCGGCAGAGGCAGTACCGGCGAGCGCGGCGTTCGCCTGCACGGCCGCCTCGGCCCGGAGCAACGGCAGCGCCGCGAGGGGCG
>JAKLLP010000392.1 GCA_023150055.1 Gammaproteobacteria bacterium
GCTACCTCGCCGAGGCGATCGAGCTCGACACCGGCGAGCTCGAGCCCGGCAAGCCGGTCGAGCTGCGCTTCTCTGCCAAGCTGACCGACCCGTCCGACGGCACCACCGCGCAGGTCGGACTCCAGGCCCAGGCGACGCTCGATGCCGGGATGGAGCGGGTGACGCTCGTCAAACCCGCGATCGACGTCGATGCGGCCGGCAAATCTATCCCGGCGCAAAGTCTCCAGGCCCGGTTCGGTGCGGAGGAACTCGTCGTGGTGCTCGCCGAGGATACGGCCCTGCAGTTTCGTGCTCTCCAGGGCCAATTCTCGCTGCCGGGCCTGCAGGCCGTCGCCGCGGATGCGACGGGCAGTTTCACCGCCGGTGAGGCGCGATTGTCGTTCGGCAAGAGCACCGAGCTCGTCCTGCCGACACTCCAGGCGAAGCTCTCGGCAACCGGCAAGGGCATTCCCGGGGATACCGTCAGCGTCGACATCCGCAGCACTGCCATGGCCGCGGATATCGACAAGCTCTGGGCGAACATCGAGACGCTCAGTGCCGACGTGAACGGGCTCGGCGCCAAGATGTCGCTGACGGCGAAGGGGCGCGTCGCCGGCAGCGGCGCGCAGCTCAACGGCACGCTCCGGCTCGACCCGCTCTCCCCGCGCAGCCTGCTCGCCGCGCTCGACGAGCCCGCGCCGGAGACCGCCGACCCGGCCGCGCTCACGCGTTTCGGCGGCAACGCCGAGTGGTCGCTCGGCCGCGATGCCCTCGACCTCACCGCCCTCGAGTTCGAGCTCGACCAGACCCGCATCAGCGGCAGCGCGGGACTGCAGGGCTTCGACCAGCCGCTCGCGCGCTTCGATCTCGCGCTCGATGCCATCGACCTCGACCGCTATCTCGCGCCCGAGGCCGCGGACGGCGCGGCGGGCGGCGGCAGTGGTGGCGACGCTGCGCCGACCGGGGACGACATCCCGGTGGAGACGCTGCGCGAGCTGCGTCTCGACGGGCGCCTTGCCATCGCGCAACTCGTCTACGCCGGCGCGAAGCTCGCCGACGTCAGCGCGACCGTGCGCGCCGACGGCGGCCGGCTGCGCATCGACCCGCTGGCAGCGCGCGCCTACGGCGGGCAGTTCCGCGGCAACATCGGCGTGGATGCGACCGGGCCGGTGGCCCGGGTCAGCGTCGAGCAGCAGCTCGACGCGCTCGCGGTCGGCCCCGCGCTCACCGAGCTTTTCGACGTGAAGGAACTCACCGGCGCGCTCAGCGGGCGCATCGACCTCGCCGGCACCGGCAACACCACCGATGCCATCGTGAAGACGCTCGCCGGCAACGTGGCGCTCAGCCTGGCCGACGGCGCCTGGCTCGGCACCGACCTCTGGCACGAGATCAGGACCGCGCGCGCGCGGCTGAAGGGCGAGGCCCCGCCACCGCGACCGGCCGCGCCGCAGACCCCGCTCGAGGCGCTGGAGCTGGCCGGCAACATCGGTGAGGGCGTGCTGCGCACCGAGAAACTCCTCGCCCAGGTGCCGTTCATTCGCCTGAGCGGTACCGGCTCGCTCGCGCTCGCCGGGCAGGCGCTCGACTACCGGCTGCAGGCCAAGGTGTTCGAGACGCCCACCTTCGAGGACGGCAGCACCCTGAAAGACCTCACCGGGCTCACCATCCCGCTCACCGTCAAGGGGCCGCTCGACTCGCCGAAGGTGGGTGTCGAGATCAAGCAACTCGCGACCGGCATCGCCACGGAGAAGCTCAGGGAACGCCTGCTGAAAAAACTCGGCGGCGACGAGCCCGCGCCGGCGGAAGGCGCTGAGGCGGCCCCCGCCGCGGGCGAGGGCGAGCAGGCCGCGCCCACCGAGGCACCGCCGAAGGAGGAGAAACCGCGAGACATCCTCAAGCGCGGCCTGCGCGACCTGCTGAAGCAGCCGTGATACGCGAAGATCGGCGCGATAGGGGACTAGCCACTGTGGGAGGGACTTCAGTCCCGACCCGGCGCAGCGACACCGCTCCCGAGACAAGTGATCGGCGCTGAAGTGCCTCCTGGCGATAGGGGTGGCAATAGGGGACGGTTCCCTGCACAGGGAACCGTCCCCATGTGCACGCCGCTGCTCGCCTGGTGGGATCGCCACGGCCGCCACGATCTCCCCTGGCAGCGCGAGCCCACGCCCTACCGCGTGTGGGTCTCCGAGATCATGCTGCAGCAGACGCAGGTCGCCACCGTCGAGCGTTACTACGACCGGTTCATCGCGGCATTTCCGGATGTCGTTGCGCTCGCCGATGCCGCGCCCGACGAGGTCCTGCACGCCTGGTCGGGGCTGGGCTACTACACGCGTGCCCGCAACCTGCACCGCGCCGCGCAGATCGTGCGTGACGAGCACGGCGGCGAAGTGCCGCGCGAGTTCGCCGCGCTCGCCGCGCTGCCGGGCATCGGCCGCTCCACCGCCGGGGCGATCCTCGCGCTTGCCTGCGGCCAGCGCCACGCCATCCTCGACGGCAACGTCAAACGCGTGATGTCGCGTCTCTCCCGCATCGAGGGCTCGCCCGTGTCCCCGGCCGTGCAGCGCCAGCTCTGGGC
>JAKLLP010000393.1 GCA_023150055.1 Gammaproteobacteria bacterium
GGTTGACCTCCTGCTGCCAGCGATCGGCACTGCGTGTCAGCGGCGCGAGGATCAGCTTCACCGCGAGCGAGAGCGCGATGATCGCAAGCCCAGGGCTCGGGATCCAGCCGCTGAGGAACCCCAGCAGGAACAGCAGCCCGAAGCACAGCCAGCGCAGCGGCTCCCAGAGCGCGGCGAAGAGCATCTGTGTGAGATCCGCCGAGACCACGCGCAACGACTGCCACTCGACAGGTCCCGCATAGAAGCGCAGCGCCAGCGTCCCGCCGGGGGCCAGCCAGGTCAGGGCGCGCTGGTTCACCGCCGGTGCCTCGATGATCGCCGGGATGCCGTCCGGGCCTTGCGCGAGCCACGCCCAGAAGCGCGAGCGCACGCCGAGCCACTCGCCGGCCGCGGACTCCACCCGGATCTGCCCGCCCACGGCCTCACCCGGCCTGTCCTGGCCGCCGGCCGTGACCCGCACGGCTTCGACGTCCGAAAATGCGGTACCGAAGCCCGGCAACTGCGGCGGTATGAAACCCGGGCCCGTGGCGAGTCGAATGCCGGCCCCGGGCAGGGCCTCCAGGCGCAGTTGGATTTCATGGGTCGTCTTCGACAGCTCGTAACGTTGCACGAGCACGCGCCCGTCGAGCGGCTCGAGCGCCGTCAGCTCGGCACGCACCAGCTCGGGCGTCTCGGCGAACTCGGCGCGGTACTCGAGCGCCGCGAGCCGCACGGCCTCGTCCGCGCTGCCAGCCACCCAGTCGAACGTTCCCTCGCCCGTGGCGACCAGCACCCGGCGCCGCGGCCCCGCCTCGGCGCAGCGGGTCTCGCAGCTCGTCCACGCCACCGGCAGACCGCCTCGTAACGCGATGCGCAGTTCCTGGCGGCCGCTGCGCAGTTCCACTTCTTCTGCAGGCGCGGTACCGGCGCCGCATGCCGCGGCGAGCAGCAGGGCCAGCAGCGTCGCGCGCCTCACCGGTAGAAGCGGCGCATGTCGCGTAACGCGGCCTCGATCACCCGCGGATCTGCGCTCGCATCCGGCAACGGCCGGTAGTCGGAACCGAGTACCTCGATGAAGCCGCCCGGGTGGGTCACGACGGCGCGGCCGGGCTCGATGATGGCCGTGGAGTTGTAACTGCCGGCGATGATCCAGTCCCAGTCCTGCCCGGCAAACAGGTTGCGGCCGATGGCGTAGTCGCCGGGCTCGTTCGCGCAGCCGAACAGCTCCTGCATGAGCGTCACCGGCAGGTCATGGTGCGAGGTCCGGTGGCGGTAAACGGCGGCCGCCCTGCCCGGCCAGCGCACGACCAGCGTGGCGCGCAGCTGCGCGGCGCTGTAATTGCTCGCGTGGCCGAAATACCCGAGCCCGTTGTCGTCGAACTCGTAGCCGTGGTCGCTCGCCACCACCACGACGGTCTCCTCGAGCAGCCCCTGCTCACGCAGCGAGTCGAGCACGCGACCGAGCTCGCTGTCGACGAGCTGCGCCGCGCGGCGATAACGGCGCCAGGCGGTTGCGGCCCTGGGGTTCGCCGTGAAGCGTTCGTCGAGCGCCAGCGGCGCGCTCGCATCGTCGGACATCTCCCCCATCGGCGGGTCGTAATAGAGAAAGCCGAAGAACGGCCGCGCGGGGTCGCGGCCCGCGAGCCAGCCGAGCCAGTCATCGGTCACCGCGCGGTTGCGCGCGACGGCGGTGAGATCGTGCCGCTCGCCGGGAAGACCCGGCACGCCGGCGAACACCGTGCGGGCGATATCGGTCGGGGCGCTGAACCCGGGGGCCGCGAAGAGCGCGAGCTGGTAGCCGCGCCGCTCGACCTCGGCGAGCAGCAGCGGCCGCTGCTGCACCCCGTAGAAGGTGTCCATGTAGCTCGCCGGCAAGCCGTAGAACATGGAAAAGATCCCCGCCCGGGAGGAATTGCCGCCGCTCCAGTGGTTGGCGAAATTCGCGCTCTCGGCGGCGAGCGCGGCGAGAGTCGGCGTCAGTTGGGGGTGCACGGCGTCGGGGCGCAGCGCATCGAGCAGCACGACGAGCAGGTTCTTCGAAGGCGCGTCCGCCGCGCAGCGCAGTGGCTGCAGGGGATAGGCGAGCTGGCCGGCGGCCCCGGCCCCGGCGCGACGCAGGATCCGCGCGCGCTCGACGGTCGCCGCGTCCACCAGCCCGAGCCGGGCGAGGGTGCGCTTGGCGTGGATCGGTCGGTAGGCGGGCAGGTAGCGCGTGAGCTGCGTCACTGGCGCGTGGCCGATCGCATCGGCCCAGATGTGGATGCCCTGGCTGCCGAGCCAGGCGAGACAGAGCGCGGCGGCGAGCCACCGCCCGCCCCGCGCGGCGCTCCCCTGCACCCAGCGCCAGGCATAGCCGGCGAGGAGCGCCTGGAAGCCGAGCGCGATCAGCGCGATCACGCCGATGAACACCCAGGTCTGCGTCTCGAACAGCGCCACCGTGAGCGCGGTGAGATGGTAACGCTGCTCGGCAAAGACGTTGGCATCGACCAGCAGGACCGTCAGCACGGCGGCCATGAGCGGCACCGCGATGGCACTCGTCGCCGCGCGCCGCCCGGTG
>JAKLLP010000394.1 GCA_023150055.1 Gammaproteobacteria bacterium
GACCTTCGGCGGCGGCGGTGGCCAGGTGATCTCGCCATCCTTGATGACGGTCAGGCCCCGAATCGCCTCGTCCTCGAAGTTGACGTCGATGCTGCCGTCCTTCGCCTTGCACAGGTCTTCGGTGAGCCGCAGCAGGTTGGTGGCGTACAGTGTCGAGGCCTGCTTCGCCAGCCGGCTCGGCAGGTCCGTGTAGCCGATGATGGTGACGCCGTGGCGCACCACGCTCTCGCCCGGCACGGTCAGTTCGCAGTTGCCGCCCTGCTCGCCGGCCATGTCGACGATGACGCTGCCCGGCTTCATGCTCCTGACCATGTCGGCGGTGATGAGCCGCGGCGCCGGCTTGCCGGGGATCAGCGCAGTGGTGACGATGATGTCGACTTCCCTGGCCTGTTTCGCGTACATCTCGAGCTGGGCCTTCTGGAAACCCTCGCTCATGACCTTCGCATAGCCGCCGCCGCCCGAGCCTTCCTCCTCGTAGTCGACCTTGACGAACTCGCCGCCGAGCGAGACCACCTGGTCGGCCACTTCGGCGCGGGTGTCGTTGGCGCGCACGATGGCGCCGAGGCTGGCCGCGGTGCCGACGGCGGAGAGGCCCGCCACGCCGGCGCCGGCGACGAAGACCTTGGCCGGCGGGATCTTGCCGGCGGCGGTCACCTGGCCGTTGAAGAAGCGGCCGAAGGCGTTGGCGGCCTCGATGATCGCGCGGTAGCCGCTGATGCTCGCCATCGAGGTCAACGCATCCATCTTCTGCGCGCGCGAGAGCGTGCGCGGCAGCGAGTCGATCGCCAGCACGGTCACTTTCCGCGCGGCGAGCTGCTGCATCAGCTCCGGGTTCTGCGCCGGCCAGATGAAGCCGACCAGCGTCGTGCCCGGCTTGAGCAGCGCAATTTCTTCGGTCGTCGGCGCGCGCACCTTGAAGACCAGGTCCGCGGCGGCCCACAGCGCAGCGGCGTTCTCGGCCACCTGCGCGCCGGCAGCCCGGTAGGCGTCGTCGCCGAAATTGGCCGCCTCGCCGGCACCACGCTCCACGCTCACGGCAAATCCCAGCTTGATCAGCTTCTCGACGACTTCGGGAACCGTGGCGACGCGCTTTTCGCCGGCAAAGACCTCTCTTGGCACCCCAATGGTGAGCGGCATGCTGAACCTCGGCTGTAGCTGGGATTTTTCTGCTGCCGGACGGAGCCCCGCCCGGCGTCGGCGCGCCATGATACGCAGGTTGCCGCGCCTTTTCGAAACGTAGTTGCCGCAACGTACCGCGAGCGGGGATCGAGGCGCAGACGCGGCTGGGTGCGCCAGATCGGACGTGACCCGCTCGCTGATGGTGTGCAGCTCGGGCCACGCCATGCTCGTGGGTCAGCGTGGCGCGTTCGCCCACCACCGCTCGTCCAGGCACGGGGCATCACGCCCGTGGTCACGGTCGCGGTCGATGGAGAACGCTGGCGCCGGCGGCGTCACCGCCCGAACGGGTGTCTCAGGCACTATAGCGGGCTGCGGTCCCGGCCCGGGCAGCGTCCTGGCGGGGCAGGTTGTGCACATTGGGTAATGACAGCGTAGCGTTACGGTCACATGGCTCCTGCGGGATACATGAAATCTCCATAAATAATTGTTTAAATTGGTTTTTAGCAGTTTCGATCAAATTTTGATCAGGTGGCCTCGGGGGCCCGAAATACCGCTCGGTAGGTCTTGCCCAGAGATGATCCACAGATTTATCCACAGTTATTGTGGATAAATGATGCAGCGCGCCAGTGAATGAACATAAACATAATGAGCAGCGGGCCGGACCCGTGATTCTCAAAGTTGCCATCGACGCACCGCTGATGGCCCTCTTCGACTATCTACCGCCGGCCGGGGCGGTGCCAGTCCGGGCCGGGCAACGGGTGCTCGTCCCGTTTCGCAACGCCAGGCGAGTCGGTGTCGTTGTCGGGTCCGGCGACTCGTCCCCCGTGCCCTCCGGGCGACTGCGCCGCGTCCTGACGGTGCTCGATGCCGAGCCGTTGCTCGACGAACGCCTGATGGCATTGCTCGAGTGGGCCAGCAGCTACTACCAGCACCCGCCGGGAGAGGTGTTCGCCGCCGCGCTGCCACGGCTGCTGCGCACCGAGCGCAGCGGCGAAGCCGGGCTCGTAGCCTGGCAGATCACGCTGTCCGGCCAGGCGGCGCTCGCTGCCGGCGAGCTCGCCCGTGCACCGGTGCAGCAGCGACTGCTCGAGGCGCTCGATGCCGCCGGCGCCGAGGGGCTCGCCAACGAAGAGCTCGAAATACTTGCCGCCGGCTGGCGCGAAGCCAGCCGCCAACTGCAGCGCAAGGGCTGGACCGTGCGCATGCGCCGCGATGCTGTCGCCGCCGCCTGCGCCGGCAACAGCGAGACCGCGCCCGAGCCGACCCCCGCGCAGGCCGCTGCGCTCGCGGACATCGTCGCGGCACGCGGCTTCCAGGCGTTCCTGCTCGAAGGGGTCACCGGCAGCGGCAAGACGGAGGTGTATCTGCGGGCGATCGCCGCGAGGCTCGCGGCCGGGCGGCAGAGCCTCGT
>JAKLLP010000395.1 GCA_023150055.1 Gammaproteobacteria bacterium
GGATAGACGCGATACATCAGCACGCCCTTGTCGCCGTCGATGTAGGTGATCTTGCTTTCGCAGCTGGCCGTGGAACCGAAACCGGGGTCGTAGGTGAAAGCGCCTGTCTCACCGTAGAGCGCCCGGATGTCGATCACCGCAGGTCCTACGCTGCCTTCGCGCACCGGCAGGTCGACCTGCTTCCCGGTGACGGTGTCCGTCAACACGTACCTTGTTTTTGCGCTCATCTGCCCACCCGGCTGCCAGTTACCTTCACGAGGACGCAGCACCGGCGGGCGCGCCGCGCCGCCTGCTGAATGCAGATGACGGACGACATTGGCCGTGTACTGGCTGGAACGTTAAGAGCGGGGGCCGGTGCAATGCCACCCGTTCAGAACAGCCTCGCATTATAGGACTGCTCTGCGCCGGTCACCAACTTTGGCCCGCGGGGAATGTGTCTTCTGTCGCGGAACGGGCGCGTGTGCGGAGGGATATCGTGCGGGCGCGGACTGCGCCAGGGGCGGCTCAGCCCATCTTGTACTTTTTCCGGAACTTGTCGACGCGGCCACCGGCATCGACCATCTTCTGCTTGCCGGTATAGAACGGATGGCAGGACGAGCACACCTCGATGTGCAGCTCTTCCGCGCGGGTCGAGCGGGTCGTGAACTGGTTGCCGCAGCTGCAGATCACCTGGATTTCCTGATACTGCGGGTGGATGTCGGGTTTCATGACCGTTCACTCCGGGGGACGGCGCTCGGGCGCCGGAAAAGGGGCGCAGAGAATAGCCACTCCCCTGCGGGCTGGCAAGCGAGGGCCGGTCGGCGCCTTATCCACAAAAACTGTGGACAACTCTGTGGAAAGGCCGATGTTGGCGTGCAGCCAGCAGCCTCGCCGGCGTATTTTCAGCGAATTGTGCAAGAAATGACCAAATTACTAAAATTCTTAAAAGACAATAGCTTACAACCTGCTTAGTAGGTGAATGGTCATAATATGTCACCTATCTGTCTGAAATTTTGCGTCCCCGGCCGACCTGTGCATAACGCCCCGCCCCGGGGCGATCACCCCGCCGGGCCACAACCGTGCAGGACGCCGAGACATTCAGCCAGTCGTCGGCAGGCCTGTCCGCGGTGGCTGCGGGCGTTCTTGAGCGCCGGCGGCAGTTCGGCCGCCGTCAACCCATCGGTCGGATCCTCGAAAACCGGGTCGTAGCCGAAGCCGGCTTTGCCGCGCGGCGACCGGGTAATCCTGCCCTCCCACGTGCCCTCGGCGAGCACCGGTTCGGGATCGTCGGCGTCGCGGACGAACGCCACCACGCAGCGGAAGCGCGCGGCCCGTCGGGCTCCATCGACGGCAGCGAGTTCGCGCAGCAGCCTGGCGACATTCTCGGCGTCGGTTGCCGCGGGACCTGCATAACGGGCCGACCACACGCCCGGCGCGCCGCCGAGCGCATCGACCTCGAGCCCGGAATCATCGGCGATGGCGGGCAGCCCCGTAACGGCCGCCGCATGGCGTGCCTTGAGAAGCGCATTGGCCATGAAGCTGCTGCCGGTTTCCTCGGCCGGGGTCACCCCGAGCTCACTTTGGAGCAACACCTCCCAGGCGTCGCCGAGGAGCGCGGTGATTTCACGCGCCTTGCCGGGATTGGCGGTCGCGAGAACGACGCGCCGTGGCGGGGGCTGCCGGCTATGCGGAGCCGTGCTCATCGAGGACCCGGCGTTGCAGGACCATGATGTCGCCCGCTCCGCCCGCCGCAAGTTCGAGCATGCGATCGAGTTCGTCGCGTCGGAACGCGTGACCTTCCGCCGTGCCCTGGATCTCCACGAAGGCGCCCACCTCGTTCATGACCACGTTCATGTCGGTTTCTGCCTGGCCATCCTCGGCGTAGTCGAGGTCGAGCACCGGTACGCCGCGGTAGATTCCGACCGAGACCGCGGCCACCTGGCCGTGCAGCGGGTGGCGCTGCAGCTCGCCGGAACGGACCAGCTTGTCGACGGCCAGGCCGAGCGCCACCCAGGCGCCGGAGATGGCGGCGGTGCGCGTGCCGCCATCGGCCTGCAGCACGTCGCAATCGAGGGTGATGGTGCGCTCGCCCAGCGCGCGCAGATCAGCCGTGGCCCGCAGTGCGCGGCCGATCAGTCGCTGAATTTCCTGGGTGCGCCCGGTCTGGCGCCCGCGCGCGGCCTCGCGCGCCGACCGCGAGTGGGTGGCGCGAGGCAACATGCCGTACTCGGCGGTGATCCAGCCGCGGCCCTGGCCACGCAGGAAAGGCGGCACGCCGGTGTCCACGCTGGCGGTGCACAGGACGCGCGTCGCGCCGAACTCGGCGAGCACCGAGCCTTCCGCGTGGCGCGTAAAGCCGGGCACGAAAACGACCGGTCGCAACTCGTCCGGGCGCCGCCCGCTGGGTCTGTCCATATCGATCAACCTATCCGGTAAACCACTTGTCACTCATGACCGCCCTTGCGGCGGGAAGTCTTTGCCGTCGCATCAACAGTGCGGGCTAGTGTGGCGTCCCGCAAGTACATTGACGGTCTGCGA
>JAKLLP010000396.1 GCA_023150055.1 Gammaproteobacteria bacterium
GTTTCTCTCGCGCGTCATCGGCTATGTGGTCGATCGGGCCATATTCCGCTCGGAGCGGGCGCACGGCCCTGGCTTCTTCATTACCACCCTGGTGGCGCAGCTCGTGCTCGGCGTGCTCGCCAGCATCATCGTCGCCTGGTTCTCGCGGCAGCGCGAGTTCCGTGCTGATGCCGGTGGGGCCAGTCTAGCCGGGCGGGACAGCATGATCGGGGCGCTCGAACGGCTGAAGAGCGCCCATGAGCCGAGCGCGCTGCCCGACTCGATGAAGGCCTTCGGAATTTCCGGCGGTGGCGGCATGGCGCGGCGGCTCTTTGCAACGCACCCGCCGCTCGACGAGCGGATCAAGGCGCTGCGCAGCGCCACCCAGCTCAAGTTCGGGTAAGGGCGAATGGGCTCATAGCGCAGCGGCGCGATGAGCCCCCAGAAAGAGCTCGAGCTCTTTCGTAGTACGCCCCGGGGGGGTACGCACCGGGGCCTACTCCTCGGTGGTGACGCCGCCGCCTTCGTCGCTCTCGCTTTCGTCGTTCAGAACTCCCGGCTCCGGCTCCCAGTCCTTGCCGTTCTCGTCCTCGCCGGGCCTGCCGGCTGCCGGGGTCGGCACCGGCTGCGACTCGGTGCCGAGATGAAAGGCGGCGAAACCAGGCATGACCACCTGGTTGACCGCCATGCCGATCACCCGTCCGCCGGACGGCGAGTAGATGAGGTTCTGCTCGTTGGTGATCGGGTCGGTCACGGTGCCGAGGATATCGCCGGACCGCACCGTCTGGCCAAGTCTCACGACCGAGAACAGCACCCCGCCGTGGTCGGCGCGAACCCAGCGCGAGCTGTAGTAGACGGGCTCGGGCTGCTTGAGCAGGGTCGCGCGCGGGATCATCCCGAGTGAACGCATCAGCCGGTTGATTCCGGCCACCCCCTGCTCGACCTGTCGCGGCTGCATGCGCAGCGGTTCGCCCGCCTCGATGATGACCGCGGGGATGCCGGCGTCGGTTGCGGCGCGGCGCATCGAGCCGGGTGGCGCCTCGCTGTTGAGGACCAGCATGCCGCCGAAGCCATGCGCCATGTCCGCCACTTCGGAGCGCGACAGGTCGGCGCGCACCTGTGGCAGGTTGTTACGGAAGAAGGAACCCGTGTGCAGGTCGACCACCGCGTCACACCTGCGGATGATGTTCTCGAACAACGAGTACGCGATGCGCGCGGCCGAGCTGCCCTGCGGGTTCCCGGGGAAGAACCGGTTCAGATCGCGCCTGTCCGGCAGGTAGCGCGAGCCGCGGCGAAAGCCGTGGATATTGACGATGGGCACGCCGATGACAGCACCCTTGAGTTCGTCCGGAGCGAGATCCTGGAACACGCGGCGGACCATCTCGATGCCATTGAGTTCGTCGCCGTGGACGGCCGCCGTCAGGCAGAGCACCGGGCCGGTCTCGGCTCCGTTGACGACCAGCACGGGGGTTTCACTGCTCATGCCCTCGAAAATGCTGCTGGCCGACCACATCAGGCGGGTTGCCGTGGCTGGGGCGATACGTTCGCCGAGCAGCTCCAGCGCGCCTGAGGCGGTGTCCAGGGGGGCATCTTCGGCGAGGGTTGCAGTCGGCGGCGGGGCGGCTGCGGTAATGGCCGGTACCGGGGGGCTCTCCAGCACGGGCGGGGCAGGCCGCGCCTCGGCCGGCTTCGGCGGGCGCGCCACCGGCCGTTCCGATTCGGCGAGACTCGCCGCTGGCGGGGTATGGGCAGTCGTGCCCGGCCCGGGCGGACGCGGACCGCAGCCCGCGAGGCTGGCAGCGACGAGCAGGGCCAGCCACGGCAGGGGGGGCGCGAACCACGTACGGGCCTCGCGCGGCATCAGCGTCTGGTTGGCAGGCATCATGCGGGGTGGTTGCCGCTCAAGTGCGCACATCGCGGCACCATAGTCAAAAGAATGGCTTCGAGAAGTGAAACAGTAGCAGTTTTGTAAAACGGCTTGAACCTCGAAGCCTGCAGCCGCCGGGTGCGCTCGCAGACAGCGGCGCGCGGAATCTCAATTATGTGAATCCGTTCATCTCGCGTTACGCTGTCGGCTGACTACTCTGGCGCTAACAGGGGAGGCCGTGCTGGAGCATCTAGCGAACACGCCGCCAGCCGCTGTGTTCACCTTGCTTTCAGGGGGTCGATTGGCTATCTATCTCCTGTTACCCGGGCTCGAGTCGGCTATGTCCACAGTTGCCAGAGCGTCCAGTGCCCTCGCGGTGACGTTGCTCATTGCGGCAACGGCTGTCGCTGGCGATGCCCTGCCGAAGCCGCGTGGGCTGGAACCCGATGTGACTTTCTGGCAGCGCATCTTCTCCGAGGTCAGTACCCGGCAGGGCTTCATCCACGACAATCGCCATCTCGGTATCGTCTACGAGACGGTCAGCCTGCCCGGCGACGCGAGCCCGACCCGTATCAGGCGGGTCTCCGAGGCGGCGCGCGGCAAGTACGAGCGCATCCTGCGCACGCTCGGGAGCGGCCAACGCGAGGGGTTGAGTCCC
>JAKLLP010000397.1 GCA_023150055.1 Gammaproteobacteria bacterium
GGTGCGCACTGCTGGCATGAAGCACCGGTTCCCCGGGGTCTGCCACAGGTGGGTCGTCGCGATCGCGATTGACGAAAACCATCCAGCCGGCCGCCCAGTTCCCGGGGGGCGCGCATTGTTCGCCGTCGGTACTGCGGCAGACGACGATGTCGCGGTCGTGCGCCTGTGCCGCCTGGTGCGCGAGATGCGCGGTATGGACCAGCTCGTTGACCGCGGTCGTCATGCGCGCTTCGAGCAGCAGGCCGCGAAACGACGGCGCGGCTGCGGCAAGGAGCAGCGCGAGCACCCCGAGGGCGATCACGACTTCCGGCAACGAGAACCCGCGGGTGGTCGGCATGGTGAATTGACCATAATGCCGTGCAGCCGGGATATCACCCACGCAATCCGGCGTGATCGCCCGGTTTCTCGGGAGGTCTGCTGCGGCAGCGGTTTGCGGCCGACGTACGGGCGCCCTTAGAATGAGCCCGCTGCTTGGTCGTCAGGGGGATGTCGATCTTGGAAGTTCGCGAACGCGTCATCGGGCAGTTGCTCGAGCATGATGTGCGGCCCACGGCCCAACGGGTCGAGATCGCGCTCCAGGTGCTGACCCGGCCCTGTCATTTTTCCGCCGAACAGCTGCTTGCAAGCCTGCGCCAGGCCGGCTCGGGCATTTCCAAGGCGACGGTGTACAACACGCTGAACCTGTTCTCGGAGCGGGGCCTCATCCGGGAGATCGCCGTCGATCCCCATCATCATGTCTATAACGCCGCGACCGGTGAGCTGCTGGATATCGACCCGGCCGAGCTGCACCTGTCGAAGCTGCCGCCCCTGCCGCGGGCGACGGAGGCCGAGAGCGTCGAGGTGCTGATCCGGCTGCGGGCCAAACCGGCCGGGTAGAGGAAGCCGCTGCAGCTGCTATACTCCGCGCCCGCGGGCCGGCGTAGCTCAGTTGGTAGAGCAGTCGCTTCGTAAGCGAGAGGTCGGGGGTTCAAGTCCCTCCGCCGGCACCAGTTCTTCACTGTCCACCATCCGGTGGCGGCCCGCGTTGGCCGCAGTCCCGGCCGCAAGTATCATGCCCTGCAACGGCCCCCGGGGTGGCAGTGCCGCGGGTCCTCACTTCAACGGCAGGCGGGACTGTGGCATGCGGCTGATCGTCGGCATATCCGGAGCGAGCGGGGTGATCTACGGCATCCGCCTGCTCGAGGTCCTCAGGGACCACCCCGAGGTGGAGACGCACCTCGTCATCAGCAACGGCGGCAAGCTCAATATCTCGCTGGAAACCGCCCTGCCGGTAAAACAGGTGGAGGGGCTCGCCAGCGTCGTCCACAGCGACCAGAATCTCGCCGCCACCATCGCGAGCGGCTCGTTTCACACCGATGGCATGGTGGTAGCGCCCTGCTCGATGAAGACGCTCTCGGGCATCGTCAATTCCTACGCGGACACGCTCATGGTGCGCGCCGCCGACGTGGTGCTGAAGGAGCGCCGCCGCCTGGTGCTCGTGCCGCGCGAGATGCCGTTGCACGAGGGGCACTGCCGGCTCATGTACGAGGCCGCGCGCATGGGCGCGGTCATCGCGCCGCCGATGCCCGCTTTTTACAACGAACCGAAGTCGATCGACGATCTCGTCGATCATACCGTCGGCCGGCTGCTCGACCTCTTCGGCATCGACAGCGGCATCGTCAAGCGCTGGCGCGGCGCGGGATCGAAAGGGACGCTGCCCCGCGGGAAGCGTCCCCGCACCCGACGATGACCGTCGACGACCGCGCCGCCATCCGGCGGATGCTGGAGGCGCACAACACCCTCACCCTCGCCACGAGTGCCGGCGGCAGGGCCTGGGCCGCCACGGTGTTCTACGCGAGCGATCGCGACTTCAATCTCTATTTCGTCTCCGACCGCCGCACCCGCCACGCGCAGGAGATGAACGCGAACCCGGAGGTGGCGCTCGCGATCAACGCGGACGTCGACAACTGGAACGAGGTCCGTGGCCTGCAGATGGCGGGCAGGGCGTCGCTGGCCGAGGGCGTGGAGCGCGCCACGGCACTGGCGCTCTACCTCGGCAAGTTCGCGAGCGTGAAGGCGCTTTTCGACGCGCCGCGGTCCGCCGATGAAGAAACCATTGCCCGGCGCCTGAAGAACACCGCGTTCTGGCGCGTCACCCCGCGCTTCATCCGGTTGATCGACAACGCCCGCGGCTTCGGCTTCAAGATAGAGATCGAGATGGGGGACGGTTCCCCATAGGGAACCGTCCCCTAGTAAGAATCCCCGCTCGAATAGGGCGGCAGCTGCCCTATGTGGATGCCGCTGTCGACGATCAGCGTCTCGCCGGTGATGAGTTCGGCGTCGGTGAGAAACCACACCAGCACCTTGGCTATGTCCTCGGCGGTAGCCACCTTCTTCAGCGGCAGTTGCTGGCCTTGCACCTTGATGAGCTGCTCGTATTGCTCGTCTCCCAGGCCGCCCTTGAGCCAGCGCGTCTGGATCATGCCCGGCACCACGGCGTTGATGCGG
>JAKLLP010000398.1 GCA_023150055.1 Gammaproteobacteria bacterium
GTTTGCGTGGCGCTGTGCGAGAAGGCGTTGAAAGACGCCGGGCTGCCCCCGCGTATCGTCGTCGATTGCAGTCACGGCAACTCGAACAAGGATCCCTCGCTGCAGCCGCTGGTGGCAAAGGACTGCGTGGAGCAGGTGGTCAACGGCAACCGCTCCATCATCGGGCTGATGCTGGAAAGCAATCTGGAGGCCGGCAGCCAGGAGATCCCTGCCGATCTCAGGCAACTTCGCTACGGCGTGTCGGTGACGGATGCCTGCATCGACTGGGATACCACGGAGCACACCATCAGGGAGGCGGCAGCGCTGTTGCGCCCGACCGTAAAGGCCAGGAAGTCGGCCTGAGGCAGGCGGCGCTGCGCAGCGGGCGAATTCCCATGCGCGGACCGGAGGGACAGCGGTGACAGCAGGACCAACGGGTGGTGCCGCAACCGGCGCTCTGCCGTTCGTAGCGCCCTGCCGCAAGCTCGATCCGCGGGCCCCTTATGCCTGGCTGCGCAAGGGCTGGCGTGATGTGCGGCATGCCTGGCGACCAACGCTGAGCTACGGGATCACCATAGTCGCCATCAGTTACTTTGCCGTCTGGGTCGCGTTTTCCGTGGGCAGCTATGCGGGCCTGCTCGCCGCCGTATCCGGTTTCGTATTCATCGCGCCGCTGGCCGCCATTGGCCTCTACGAGGTCAGCCGTCAGCTCGAGGCCGGCAGAAAGCCCATGATGATCGTCACGGTGCGCGGGGTGCGTCGCGTCTTCGGCAACGCGATGGTCTTCGGTCTCACGCTGATGATCGTGTTCCTGGTGTGGGCGCGCGCGGTGTCGATGATCAGCATCTTCCTGCCCATGGCGGCCGAGCCCGAGCTCGCCGACCTGTGGCCGTACCTGCTCATCGGCACGCTGGTCGGTACCGTGTTCGCCATCGTCGTGTTCGCGGTGAGTGCGTTCTCGCTACCCATGCTCGACGAACGCGAGACCGACACCATCACCGCGGTCGTGACCAGCGTCAACGCGGTGCTGCGCAACAAGCGCGCCATGGTCAACTGGGCGCTGGTCATCGTGACCGCAGTGTTCATCGGTTTTGCGACGGCCTTGCTCGGCTTCGTCGTGATGATTCCTTTGCTCGGCTACGCCACCTGGCACGGTTACGAGGAGACGATCGACGCCAGCGCCTGGCCGAAGGCGAGGTCGGCGCAGGGCTGACAGGCGCGAGAGTCGGGCCGCGCGAGCCGACGTCAAGCTGCATGCTGATTTGCGGGGTCGTTGCGACGGCATTCTCGTGGGCCCGCCGCCTGCAGCTGGCGGCCTCGCGGCGCATGGGTCCGGCTCCCGGCGGTTTCCCGGGCGGCGGACACCCCGGGCCGGCAGGCTCCGGCGCCCTGCTTTGCGAAAGGACCAGCGACCCGGTGCCGGGCGCCGCTTATCGCAGCACCACCGTCCGCTGTCCGTTCAGGAACACCCGGTGCTCGATGTGCAGCTTCACCGCGCGGGCGAGTGTCAGGCACTCCACATCGCGGCCGATCGCGGCGAGATCTTCCGGCGACTGCGCATGATCCGCGCGCTCCACCGCCTGCTCGATGATCGGTCCCTCGTCGAGGTCGGGCGTCACGTAGTGTGCCGTCGCGCCGATGAGCTTGACGCCGCGCGCGTGCGCCTCGTGATAGGGCCGCGCGCCCTTGAAGCCCGGCAGGAACGAGTGATGGATATTGATGATCCTGCCAGCGAAGCGTTCACACAGGTCCGCGGAGAGAATCTGCATGTAACGCGCCAGCACGATCAGGTCCGCGCTGGTGTCTTCTATGATCTCGAGCAGCCGCGCCTCGGCCTGCGGCCTGGTCTCTTTCGTGATCGGAACATGGAAGAACGGCACGCGATGCCATTGCGCGAGCCCGGCGAGGTCCATGTGGTTGGAGACGATGGCCGGGACATGCATCGGCAGCGCGCCGGTGCGGAAGCGATAGAGCAGGTCGTTCAGGCAGTGGTCATGCCGGGAGACCATGATCAGCACCCGCGGCAGCACCTTGAGATCGTGGACCTGCCAGTTCATCTGGAAGCGCGTGGCGATCGGCTCGAATCCGGCGGTAAATGCCGTGCGCGAGAATGTTTCCTGCGGAGTAAAGCGCGTGCGCATGAAGAAGCGCCGCGTATGCGGGTCGCCGAAGTGCGAGGACTCGTCGATGAAGCAGCCCTGTCTGCTGAGGTATCCCGCCACGGCTGCGACGATGCCGGTGGTGTCCCTGCGGCGGCCGATGGGCTGCAAAAACATATGGGCCACACCCTGATGCGGTTAAGATGAAACCAGCAGGTCGCATGGTAGCAGGCCCGCAGGGCGGGATCGTGCGCGGAGATTCACGTTCGTGAACGACGGGCTGGCAGAAGAGATCGCACGCTTGCGCAGTGAGCAGCCGCGGCTCGGTGGCGTCGAGCTGCTGTTGCCGGATCTCAACGGCATCCTGCGGGGCAAGCGCTGCACGCCTGGGGAGCTCGAG
>JAKLLP010000399.1 GCA_023150055.1 Gammaproteobacteria bacterium
GCGAATACACCGGGTGGTGATAGACAATGCGCTTTAGAACCTTCGCCGGGTCGATCGCCTCGCCATGGTTCAAGGTCACGCAAAACTCACAGGGGGCATCGAGACGCTGCAGCCGGTTCATGTGGTAGGTCAGGACGACCCGCTCCGGCGGTGTGGGCAGCAGATGATAGTTCCACGCCGCCCAGGCCAGTCGCCGCTTCGGCAACAGGGACCGATCGGTATGCAACACCGCTTCGTTTCGCTGGTAGCGGATCGCACCCAACACGTCCTGTTCCAAGGGCGAGGGGTTCGCTAGGAGCGCCAAGGCCTGATCGCTATGGCAGGCCAGCAGGGCCGCCTCGAAGCGCTCGGCTTGCCCTCGTCCCTGCCGGTCTCGCCACCGCACTTCCACGCCTTGCGGGAAGCGTGCAATGGATTCCACTGGAGATTGCAGTCTTATCCGGTCGCGGAAGGGTCGTACCAACGGATCAACATACCGCTGCGATCCGCCTGTAATGACGCGCCAGGTCGGCCGGTTGTTCACCGACAACATTCCATGGTGCTTGAAAAATCGGACCAGATATTGGGCCGGAAAGTCCCAGATCGTCGCCTGGCCGGCCGACCAGATGGCCCCCGCCATGGGCAGCAGATAATTCCGAATGAAAGGCTCCGAGTAGCGCTCGTGTTCGAGGTAGGCCCCGAGCGACGGTCCGGGCCCCGGCTGCTCCAGCAACGCGACCGATTCACGATTGAATCGAAGGATGTCGCGAACCATCCGGTAAAAGGACGGCCGCAGAAGATTACGTCGTTGCGCAAAGAGGCTGTTCAGGGTGGTCCCGTTGTATTCCAGGCCGGTGCGCTCGCAACGCACGCTGAAGCTCATGTCGCTTGGCTGATGCGCAACGCCCAGCTGGTCGAGCAGGGCGATGAAGTTGGGATAGGTCCAATCGTTGAAGACGATGAAGCCCGTATCCACGGCATAGGTCTTTCCTTCGCAAGGGACCTCGACGGTGTTCGTATGCCCACCGATGTAGTCCCCCGCCTCGAACAGGGTGAGATCGTGCCGGCCGTGGAGGAGGTGGCCCGCCGTCATGCCCGCGATGCCGCTACCGATAATGGCGATTTTCATGGCTCTCTCACTAGCCGGGCGCACAAGCGCAGGTAGAGTCGAGTCGGCAGCAGAGTCAACAGCTTGAACGCCAGACTGAAGCGTTTCGGAAAGTGAATCTCCGCCTTGCCCGCTTCGATGCCATCCACGATTCGGCGAGCTGCATCCTCCGCCTCGATGCGAAAGGGCATGGGAAAATCGTTCCGGTCCGTGAGGGGCGTCCGCACGAAGCCGGGACAGACGACGGACACCGTGATGCCAAGTCGGTACAGGTCGATTCGCAGGGACTCCAACAGGTACCTGATGGCTGCCTTCGATGCCCCGTAGGCCTCGGCGCGCGGAAGCCCCGCGTAGGCCACTGTGCTGCTCATGCCGACGAGGTGAGGAGCCGGTGATTGTCGCAGGAGCGGCAACACTGCCTCGATGCCATAGACCATGCTGAGAAAGTTGCTACGCATCGTCCGCTCGAACACTGCGCTGTCGAAGCGATCGACCTCGACATATTCACAGGTGCCAGCATTGAGAACCGCCACATCAAGGCCGCCGAACTGACCGACGATCTCGGAGGCCGCCCGGCGATTAGCGACAGGATCGGACACATCGCAAGGGACTGCCGCCAGGCGGTCGCCGCCGCACTGCTCTACGAGGTGATGGAGCGGGGACTCGTTCCGCGCCGACGCGATGACGGTGGCGCCGCGACGCACCAATTCGACGGCCACCGCTCGACCGATGCCGCTCGATGCGCCGGTGACCCAAACCCGTCGCCCGTTGACCGGATGCCGCCTCATCTCACACCCGCTCCTTGATGAGTCGAATGACCATGCCGATTACGGGGATCTGTTCGTACAGCATCGCACCTGCGTCGAAATAATCCCGGTGGTAGTGAATCTTCTGCCGGAAGTGCAGGTGCGTGGAGCCTGGCACCACCACCGGCTGCCCGCCATTGAGCTTCGGGTGCCTCAGTGCCATCGTCCACATCAGCACGGCCCGCTGGTCCTGCAGCACTTCCTCGTCAAAGGTGAAAGAACAGGCTTCCACGTGGGCATACAATTCCGCAAAATACCGCATGACGGCTCCAAGCCCATCGAGTTTCCGGAAGGGATCCTGAAACACCACATCATCCGCGTAGAGATCCGGCAAGCGTCCCACCGTCTGGGCGTTCAGCCGTCGGTAGGTCTCCTTGAACCGCTCCACGATCGGCTGCATGGACATTGTTCCTCTCATCGCCGAATGCTCATCGGTTCAACAGCCGGGCCTTCAAGGCCTGGTTGATGGGGTCCGGCCCCAGCCAAATGGCGAAGTAGGCCGCCGCAAAGTCCGCACCCTCGACGGTCCCCTTCACGACTCCGTTGAGGGCCAGCTCGGTACCCACTCCCG
>JAKLLP010000039.1:0-5485 GCA_023150055.1 Gammaproteobacteria bacterium
GAGTCGTGCCGGAAGGATGCGCTGCAGGGCGATAAAGAGATCGGCAAGCATGCGATGCGACGGGCCTGACTGAACCCGGATGGGCCACGGATTACACTACCGGCGGCATTCTATACACAGGGGTCTGCAAACGGTGCCATCCGGTGCCGGGTTGCCCGAGGTTTTGCACTCTCAAGCCGACACGGTAGCTGATCTCCTCTCCTGGGGCGAGGCGGAACTCGCCGCGGCGGGCATCATCTGTGCCCAGGGGACGCAAGAGCCACGCGACGAGGCGGCAGCGATCATCTATCACCTGCTGGGCCTCGATCATGCTGATCAGGCAGCCTACGGGCGCAAGCTCAGCCAGGTGGAGCGGGAACGTTGCGAGGCGGCGATCAGCAGGCGCATCAGCGAACGCATCCCGGCGGCCTACCTGCTGGGAGAGGCCTGGTTTGCCGGGCGGCCATACTTCGTGGATCGCCATGTGCTCATTCCCCGGTCGCCATTTGCGAGCCTGATCGAGTCCCGCTTCGAGCCCTGGCTGGTCGCGCCGGGACCGCGCCTGCGGATCCTGGAGATCGGCACGGGCAGTGGTTGTATCGCGATCGGCTGCGCCTTGGCCTTCCCGCAGAGTTTCGTCGTCGCCACGGATGTCTCGCGCAAGGCGCTCGCTGTCGCCCGCAGGAACGTCGAGCGCCATCGTGTCGGGCAACGGGTGGTGTTACTCAACGCCAATCTGCTGCACGGCATTCGCGGGCGCTTCGACCTCATCGTGTCCAATCCGCCTTATGTGCCGGAGTCCCAGTTGCACGACATGCCGGCCGAGTTTCGCTGGGAGCCGTTCGACGCCCTGAGCGGCGGTCCGGATGGGCTGCTCGCGATCGAGGTTGGTGCTGGGGCGGATGCGCTGGAGCAGGCGTTCCCCAGGGTACCCTTCGTGTGGCCCGATCTCGAAACCGGCGATGGCATCGCGGTGGTGGCGGCGGAAGACCTGCCGGGGGAGAATGCGGCCTGCGGCCAGGACGGGCCGGGAAATCGAGAGTGATTCGATGGCTGGAAATACCATTGGTACCCTGTTTGCCGTAACGACCTTCGGAGAGAGCCACGGTCCCGGGCTCGGCTGTATCGTGGATGGCTGTCCTCCTGGGCTGCTGCTCAGCGAGGCCGACATCCAGCACGACCTTGAACGGCGCCGGCCTGGCCGGTCGCGGCACACGACTCAGCGCAAGGAGCCGGATACCGTGCGCATCATGTCCGGTGTGTTCGAGGGTGTCACCACCGGTACCCCGATCGGTCTCATTGTCGAAAACGTCGACCAGCGCTCGCGCGATTACAGCAATATCAAGGACAAGTTCCGGCCCGGCCATGCCGACTACACCTACGAGCAGAAGTACGGCATCCGCGACTACCGGGGCGGTGGGCGGTCGTCCGCACGGGAGACCGTCATGCGCGTGGCAGCCGGCGCGATCGCGCGGAAGTACCTGCGTGAACGGCTCGGCGTCGAGATCGTCGCCTACCTTGCACAGCTGGGGCCCATCCGCCTTGCAGCGAGCGACCTCTCGGCCGTCGATGACAACCCGTTTTTCTGCGCGGATCCTGACCGCGTTGCCGAACTGGAAGCGTTCATGGATGCGCTGCGCCAGGAGGGAGACTCGATCGGTGCACGGATCAACGTCGTGGCGAGGGGAATGCCAGTCGGGCTCGGTGAGCCTGTGTTCGACAAACTCGACGCCGCGATCGCCCACGCCATGATGGGGATCAATGCCGTGAAGGGCGTGGAGATTGGTGATGGTTTCGCCGTCGTCGAGCAGAAGGGATCACAGCACCGTGACGAGATCGTGCCCGCCGGCTTCAGCAAGAACTCGTCGGGTGGAACCCTTGGCGGGATTTCTACCGGCCAGGACATCGTCGTCAGCATCGCGCTGAAGCCAACCTCGAGCATCCGGCTCCCCGGCGCGACGGTCAGTCGCGCCGGGGAGGCGACCGACATCGTCACCACGGGCCGGCATGACCCCTGCGTGGGACTGCGTGCCGCACCGATTGCCGAGGCGATGCTGGCGCTGGTGCTGATCGATCACTACCTGCGCCATCGGGGACAGAACGCCGATGTCCGCCCGGACCTGGCCGCGATTGCGGCAGGGCCGCCGGCGAAGTAGCGGTGGGCGGATGATGGCAGGCTTGAAATGGCCGGGCGAAAGCCTATGCTTCGCGGTCATTTTGCGCCGGATTAGTGTCCGTCATCCGGCGATTCGAGCGGTCGTGACGGGCTGGTTCCGAGACATGTCAGGACATCCATGAGCAAGGCATACAGCGTCGCGGTGCTTGGTGCTACCGGGTTGGTGGGGGAGACGCTGATCCGGGTGCTGGAAGAGCGCCGGTTCCCGGTCTCCAGGCTGGTTCCGCTGGCGAGCGAGCGCTCCGTCGGCAGGAAAGTGCGGTTCCACGGTGAAGAAATTCCCGTGCAGGATGTCGCGAAATTCGATTTCAGCGGCATGCAGATTGGCCTGTTTTCCGCCGGCGCCAGTGTGTCCGCGATTCACGCGCCGCGGGCCGGGGCCAGCGGGTGCGTGGTCATCGACAATACTTCCAGGTTTCGTTACGAGGACGACATCCCGCTGGTCGTGCCGGAGGTCAATCCGCAGGCGATCCGTCGCTATGCCCCGCGTAACATAATCGCCAACCCCAACTGCTCGACCATACAGATGGTGGTGGCGCTGAAGCCCATCCACGATGCAGTGGGGATCACCCGCATCAACGTCTCGACCTATCAGTCGGTATCAGGCGCGGGCCGGCGCCTGGTCGACGTCCTGACGCGCCAGACCCGAGCCGCGCTCGATGGGCAGCCCATACCCACCGAGGGCGCGGCCCGGCCGAATGCATTCAACGTCGTTCCGCATATCGACGAGTTCCAGCCCAACGGCTACACAAAAGAAGAGATGAAGATGGTCTGGGAGACCCGCAAGATCCTCGAGGACGAGACCATCCTCGTCAATCCTACGGCGGTCCGGGTGCCGGTGTTCTTCGGTCATTCCGAGGCGGTGCACATCGAGACCCGGCAGAAGATCTCCGCGGCAGAGGTACGCGAGCTCTTGTCGAAGGCGCCTGGGATCACAGTGCTGGATGAGGCCCGCCTGGGCGGCTATCCGACCGCGGTGACGGATGCGGCCGGACATGATGATGTCTTCGTGGGCCGTATCCGCGAAGATATTTCCTGCGAACTCGGCATCAGCATGTGGGTCGTTGCCGACAACATCCGCAAGGGGGCGGCCCTGAACAGCGTACAGATTGCCGAGCGTTTGGTTCAGGATTGCTTTTAGGCTATAGTGGGCTGGATTTTCAGGGGTTTACAAGCGTTTTGTGTGTTCTCCGTCGCGTGCTGCTGAAGCCTGCGGCGGCTTTTATCGGGGACCGGTGATGACACGAATTCCCGCTTCCGCGAGCGTGGCGCTTGCGGCCATGCTGCCGGCTTGCGCTGTGGCCCTTGGCCTGGGTGAGATCGAGCCGCAGTCCTACCTGAATCAGCCCCTGGTGGCCGAGATACCGGTATTCAGCGAAGTGCCCGGCGAAATGGCCGGCTTGAACGTTACCCTGGCTTCGCGCGAGACCTTCGACCAGTATGGCCTGCCCCGACCTGCGCTGTTGAGCGACCTGCGCTTTTCCGTCGTCGAGGGGCCCCAGGGCGGCACGATACGCGTCTCCAGCAGCCGGCCGGTCGCCGAGCCGTTCCTGACGCTGCTCATCGAAGTGCGCTGGGCCCAGGGCCGCCTGCTGCGCGAGTTCACGGTCCTGCTGGATCCGCCGGATTTCGCCGGTGCGCTCACTTCGCAGCCCTTGCCAGCGCCGGCTCCGGTTGCGGCAGCCGAGGTGGCGCCAGTCGTTCCGCCCGCCGAAGTGGCCACCCCTGCGGCAGAGCCGCAACTGCCTGCGGCGTCGGTGCCGCAGGCCCGTCAGCCGGCACCGCCAGCCGAAGCGGATGTGGGTGGTTCGCATACGGTGGCGCGAAACGAGACGCTGTGGGGTATCGCCGATCGATATCGGCCCTCTACAGCGGACATCAACCAGATGATGGTTGCGATCTACCGGGCCAATCCGGAGGCGTTTGCGGGAAACATCAACCGGTTGCGCGCCGGGGCCGTGCTGCGGATCCCGGAGATGACGGCGGCTGAGCGCCTGACGCGTCGGGAGGCCGCCGCCGAGGTGAGTCAGCAGACTCGCGCGTGGCAGGCGGGTGCGGCGCCTTCGGCGGAGGCCGCCAGGCTCGAGCTGGTGCCGCCACCCGAGCCGGCACCCGCGGCGGCGAGCGTGCCGCCGGCGAGTGCGACAGCAACGGCTGATCCGGATGCCTTGCGAAGCAGGCTCGAGGAGAGTCAGCGCCTGCTGGCCGTCAAAGACGCCGAGCTGAAGGCGTTGCGTGACCGAGTGGCCGCTCTCGAAGAGCAGAGCGGGGAATCTGTCGGGGCGGTTCCCGCAGAGTCCCGACCCGCGCCCGCGGCAGAGGAGACACCCGTCGAGGAGCAGGCGGCCACGATTCAGGCGCCGGAGGCGGAATCAGCCGCACCTGCGCCGAGAACCCCGCCGGCGGAACCAGGCCGGCGCCCCGGTGGCGGTGTCATCGGGGCCATAGGCGGGTTGCTTACCTCGGTTTGGCTATGGGCCGCTGCGGCAGTGGTCCTGGTCGTGGCGTTGCTGGTCGCCCGCCGCCGCAGCGGGGCCGAAGAACCCGAGGTGCGGATTCCGCTGCCGACCAGGCGGTCGGAGGGTGCAGCGGCGCAGCCCGTGACGGCCGACAGCACGATGATCGTTCACGAGGAACCCGCCCGTAGCACGGGCCGCCTCGAGCGGCGGGCGGTACCGCGCGGTGGCGACGAAGAAACGGCGCTGGAGAAGACCATCAGCACCGAGGGGCCGGTCAATCTCGACCAGTCCGATCCTCTCGCAGAAGCGGATTTTCATATGGCCTACGGGTTGTATGACCAGGCGGCCGACCTGCTGACGGCGGCCGTCGGGCGCGAGCCGGGCCGGCGCGATCTGCGACTGAAGCTGCTCGATGTCTATTTCGTCTGGGAGAACCGCGACGGCTTCCTGAAGGAAGCGCGGGCGTTACTCCAACGCATCGGTGGCGAGAGCGATCCGGACTGGAAGCGCGTGGTCATCATGGGCAAGCAGCTTTGCCCGAACGATTCATTGTTCACCGGCGCGGCTGGCGCGGCCGGAGATATCGTCGATCTGAACCTGGCCGGTGATGGCGGCGGTGGTGTGGATCTGGAGATCAGCGGCGATTCCGGCATCCTCGATTTCACGATCGATCCGGAGTTCTCCGGCCAAGCCGACAGCGGTGACGTTACCAGCATTGCCGAACCGACCTGGCGCGGCGCATCCACGGCACAGACCCAGGAAATTCCGACTATAGAAGTACCGGCTATCGATACAGGGGTCACGCGGGAAACGCCGACGATAGAGAACCCGGCGCTGAACTCGACGCTCGAGACGCCGACGATAGAGACCA
>JAKLLP010000039.1:5495-10950 GCA_023150055.1 Gammaproteobacteria bacterium
GTCGAGGTTCCGGGTCCCGATGGGGCTCCCACCATGGAGACTCCGACCATCGAGAGCCCGGAGCTGTCGTCGACCATGGAGACGCCAACCATCCAGACCCGGGCCGCGGGCCGCACCATGGAGACACCGACCATCGAGGCCCCCGGCATCGGCGGCACGGCGCGACTGCAGGGTCTGTCGTCTGGCGACGAGCCCCATGACCAGACCGCGGAGATCGATCTCGAGGACCTCGGCCTCGACCTGGCGGGACTCGATGAAGCAGCCCGAGACATGGCCACCGGCCTGCACGAGGCAATGCCCGAAGAATCGGCTGACCTCGACTTCGACCTCAGTGAAGCCGTTGCGCCCGAGGGCGAGGATTCCACCGCGGAAATGGAAAAGGGCGAGGGGCTGAGCCACCTTACCAACGCATTCAGCAAGAGCGAAGCTGCCAGCAGGAGCACAGCAACGCCCGAGGATACCGTCGAGCAGCCTAGGGCCGGAGCGCCTGGGGACGACACGGTCATGAGCGCGACCAGTGGAGACCTCCTGGCGCTGAACCTGGATCTTGCGCCCGGCGCGGGGGCTGGAGAGGACGATCAGCTGGACCTCACCAGCACCAGCATGCGTCCCGTGGGGCTGCGCGGACCGGGAGATGCGACCATGACCGAGGTCGGAACCAAGCTCGATCTGGCGAGAGCGTATATCGATATGGGCGATCCGGATGGTGCTCGCAGCATCCTCAACGAAGTTGTCGAGGAAGGTGACCTCGATCAGCAGCAGGAAGCGCGCCAGCTTCTCGACGATCTGGATGGTTGATCCCTGAGACGATGTTGTTGAGGCGGGGCAGGCAGGCGCGGCCCCGGCTGCCGCAAAGCACATGCCACGCCTGGCGATAGGGATCGAATACGCGGGTACCGCTTTCTGCGGCTGGCAGAGCCAGGTTCACGCCTGCTCGGTTCAGGAGGCGGTTCAGGAAGCGGTTGCCGTCGTCGCGGACGAGCCCGTATCCATCGTCGCGGCAGGGCGAACCGACGCAGGCGTGCATTCCCTCGGGCAGGTCGGCCACTTCGATACGAAAGCGCAGCGCGACGAGCGCGCATGGCTGCTCGGCATCAACAGCAACCTGCCACCCGACATCAGCATTGCGTGGGTAAAGCCTGTTACGGATGGGTTTCACGCCCGCTACTCTGCCATCGAAAGAACTTATCACTACCTGATCTTCTGTCGGCGGGTGCGGGCGCCGCTGTTTCACAGCCGGGCCTGGTGGCTGCGTGAGGCGCTGGACGTCGGTGCCATGCAGGATGCGGCCGGCGTATTGCTGGGGGAGCACGATTTCAGCGCGTTTCGCGCGGCGCAGTGCCAGGCGAAATCACCACGGCGTGAGCTGCGAGCGCTGTCGCTGCGTCGTGTCGGCGCCTTCATCGTCATCGAGTGCCGGGCCAACGCATTCCTCCATCACATGGTGCGGAATATCGTCGGATCACTGGTAAAGATAGGGCGCGGGGAGGCCGATGCCGAGTGGCTGCGCCATGTTCTGGCGAGCCGGGATCGGCGTGCAGGCGGGGTCACCGCAGAAGCGGGTGGGCTGTACCTCACTCGTGTCAGCTACCCTGCCGAGCACGGTATACCGGATCCTGCGGCCGTTATTCCCGATGATCTGTAGGCTGCTCTTGATTATTATGGCTGTCTAATGACCTGGTTCGAAAAACTGATGCCGTCCCGGATCAAGACGGAGCGCAAAACACGCTCCGTTCCGGAAGGCATCTGGATCAAATGTCCGGAATGTGGTGCGCAGCTCTACCGCGCGGAGCTGGAGCGCAACCTCTACGTCTGCCCGAAGTGCGATCATCACATGCGATTGTCCGCGCGCAGCCGGCTGGAGGTATTCCTCGATCCGGATTCCGGCAGAGAAATCGCCGAACGCCTTGCGCCGCAGGACCCGCTGCGATTCCGGGACAGCAAACGTTATCGGGACCGTATCGCGCAGGCCCAGAAAGAGACCGGAGAGAACGATGCGCTGGTTGCCATGACTGGGCTCCTCAAGGGCCAGCCAGTGGTCGCCTGCGCATTTGAGTTCCGCTTCATGGGCGGGTCCATGGGGTCGGTTGTCGGCGAGAAGTTTGCCAGGGCAGCGACCTACAGCCGTGACAACAAGATGCCCTTGATAAATTTCGCAGCGAGCGGTGGCGCGCGAATGCAGGAAGCGTTGTTCTCACTGATGCAGATGGCTAAAACCAGTGCGGCACTCGCTTCGCTGGCCGACGCCAGGATTCCGTTCATTTCCGTGTTGACCGACCCGACCACCGGCGGGGTATCGGCGAGCCTCGGGATGCTTGGTGATATCAATATCGCAGAGCCAAAAGCCCTGATCGGTTTCGCCGGGCCGAGGGTCATACAACAGACGGTGCGCGAGACGCTGCCCGAGGGCTTCCAGCGCAGCGAGTTCCTGCTCGACCATGGCGCGATAGATATGATCATCGATCGGCGCGCGCTACGCGATGAGATTGGGGCGCTCCTGGCCAAGCTGGCCAAGCGGCCGCCTCCCGAAGTCTGATCCGTATGACAGCACGGTCCCTGGAGGAGTGGCTCCGCTGGCAGGAGACGCTACATCCTCAGCCCGTCGAGCTGAAGCTCGACAGAGTCCGGGCTGTGGCGGTGCGATTGAGTTGTCCGCACCCGGATGGAGCCGTGTTCACCGTTGCCGGGACGAACGGTAAGGGATCCACGGTTGCGCTGGTCGAAAGATTTCTGCTCGGCGGTAGATATCGCGTTGGGGCCTACACCTCTCCGCACCTGGTCAGGTACAACGAGCGCATCCGGGTCGATGGCCGGCCCGTGGATGACGACGAGCTGGTGGCTGCGTTCGAGCGCGTGGACAGTGTGCGTGGAGATATCTCGCTTACTTTCTTCGAGTTCGGGACGTTGGCGGCATTCGAAGTCTTTCGGGCCCGCGGATGCGACGCGTGGGTCCTGGAAGTCGGCATGGGCGGACGACTGGATGCCGTGAATGTCGTTGATCCGGACTTCGCTCTGATTACCACGATCGGTCTCGATCACCAGCAGTTCCTCGGCGATACGGTCGAGGAGATTGCGGCAGAAAAAGCCGGGATCCTGCGCGCGGGGCGTCCGGGATTCTATGGCGACTGGCCAGTCCCGCGGGCGATTCGCCGCGTTGCCAACGAGCGGGGCGCTGAACTTCGCTGTCTGGGTGAGCGGTTCGACTTCACGCCGTCGGGGCCGTGCTGGTCATGGCGAGGACAGCAACTGGTCCTCGATAACCTGTCATACCCATCGACGGCTTCGCTTGCGCAGTTGCGCAACACGAGTCTTGCACTCGCAGCCATCGAGCAGTTCGAGGCTTCGCTCATCGCAGATGCGGCTGTGGTCAATGGAGTCATTGCAGAGGCCACTCCACCGGGCCGCTTCCAGGTATTCCGTCGCGACCATGAATGGATTCTCGATGTGGCCCACAATCCGCAGGCGGCGACGACGCTTCGTGCCCAGCTGGATCGCCTCGAGGCCGCGACCGAGACGACGGTCGTGCTCGGTATGCTGGGGGATAAGAGCCTCGAGGAGTTTATCGCTCCCCTTCGCCAGGTGGTGTGCCGTTGGGTGGTGTGCACGGTGGATGATCAGCGCGCCTGCCCGGCGGGGGAAATAGCGGCGCGCATGCGCAATGGCGGTATAGCCGACGTCCTGGAGGCGGTCACGCCGGATCAGGGGCTGGCCCTGGCCCGCGACCGGACTGCGGCAGGTGGCCGGATAATCGTGTGCGGGTCGTTCCGCATGGTCGGGCCCGCCCTGTGGTGGCTTGGCATATACTGACGCGCCACGCAGCGGGGCACGAGTGATCATGGAGCGCAGGTTGCAGGAGCGAATGGTCGGCGCCGGCGTGCTCGTTTTCGCACTCGTGATTTTCGGCCCAATGATTCTCGATGGCGGACCCGAGGACCTGGCTGAGCGTCGCGAAGTGCCAGGGCAGCGAAGTGACGAGCTGCGCACGCACACCTTCCGCATCGAGCCTGGAACGGCGACGAAGCTGCCCGCTGCGGGGGAAGGGGATCCCGAGCGCCCAACACCGGCCCCTGCCGTAAGCCCGCCGCCACCCCAGGCGGTTGCACAGACCGAGGCGGTTGCTGCAAAGCAGGCTGGGCTTGAAACGGCGCCGAGTGTGCCAGCGCCGGCCGTTAGGGCCTCACCGCGGCCTGATCCGAGCGCAGCGCCGCCGTCCCTGGCCGACAAGGGCGGGTCAAAGCGGGCTGCCGCCGAGGCGGCACCGCCCCCGGCAGCCGGCCAGGGCTGGGCCGTGCAGATCGGCACCTTTGCCGAGAAGGCCAATGCCGATCGGGTCACGGCGCAGCTGCGCAAAGCAGGATTCGAGACGTACGTCAGCCCCACGAGCAGCGGCACGCGCACGCTCTACCGAGTGCGGGTCGGGCCGGTCGACTCGCGTAACGAAGTCGGCGATCTGGCCCGGCGCCTCAGCGCGGCGGGACACCAGGGACAGGTGGTCTCGGAATAACCCACAGGGGTGACTGGGCGTGATGGGAGTGTCGTTAATCGACTATGCGCTGGCCGGTCTCCTCGTGCTTTCCGCGGTCATAGGTGTCGTGCGGGGGTTTTTCCGTGAAGCCATGTCACTGCTGGTGTGGGCAGGGGCGATCTGGGCTGCTGCCGACTACGGATATTGGCTTACACCCTTATTCGATGACATTCTTGTGAGCGACCAGTCCCGCCTCTGGGCTGCCCGGCTGGGTCTTCTGGTCGGCTGCCTGGTAGTCGGTCACCTGTGCGCATGGTTCATGGGTATGCTCCTTCACAGTACCCGGCTAGCAGGTGCGGATCGCGCACTCGGCATGGTTTTCGGCCTTCTCCGTGGAGTGCTCTTGACCGGGTTGGTCATCATTGGGCTGCGTGTGGCAGGACTTGACGACGAACCTTGGTGGCAGCAATCGAAGCTGATACCGTATGCCGCTCCCGTGGCGGATGCTCTGCAAGAGGCTGCTGAGTGGGGTTTCGGGCGCGGAGGTAGTCCAGCGCTGACCGCGTTGCCCGACACGAGGTCCGGGCCCTGAGTTCCAGGAGCTGAATTACCGTGTGTGGCATCGTCGGCATCGTCGCCCAGCGCCCCGTCAATCAGGCAATCTATGATGCCCTGACGGTGCTTCAGCACCGTGGGCAGGATGCGGCGGGCATCAACACGGAGGACGGTGGCACGCTCTACAGCCGCAAGGCTCTCGGCCTGGTTCGCGATGTCTTTCAGGAGCGTCATATGCTGCGCCTGAAGGGTAATATCGGCATCGGCCACACGCGTTACCCAACCGCCGGTTGCTCGAGTTCGTTCGAGGCACAGCCTTTCTACGTCAATTCTCCGTATGGAATCTGCCTGGCGCACAACGGCAACCTGACTAATGCAAGCGAACTAAAGGAATTGTTGGTCAACCATGACCGACGACACCTGAACACTGGTTCC